>JBOGWZ010000012.1:0-15996 GCA_050694075.1 Actinomycetota bacterium
GCGCGGATGCCTCAGGCGAACCGGGGAAGGGGACCCGCCTCGCGGTAGCCTGAACCATGCCCGAACCGACCGTTCTGGTCGTCGATTACGGCGCCCAATACGCCCAGCTGATAGCCCGGCGCGTGAGGGAGTGCCACGTCTACTCCGAGATCGTTCCCCACGACGTCGACACGTCCGAGATCGCGGCGCGCCGCCCGGCCGGGATCGTCCTGTCGGGGGGGCCGAAGTCGGTGTACTCGCCGGGGGCCCCGTCGGTGGACCCCGAGCTGTTCCGACTGGGCATACCGGTGCTCGGGATCTGCTACGGCCAGCAGGTGATGGCCCAGGCGCTCGGCGGCGAGGTCGCGCGCACGGGTGTATCCGAGTTCGGCAAGACCGAGGTGGCGGTCGAGGTGCCATCGTCGGTTCTCTTCTCGGAGCTGCCGCAGAGTCAGACGGTGTGGATGAGCCACAACGACGCGGTCGTGACGCCTCCGGAGGGATTCCGGCCGACGGCCTCCACGCCGGCATCCCCGGTGGCGGCGTTCGAGGATCCCGAGCGTGGGCTGTACGGCGTGCAGTTCCACCCCGAGGTGTCGCACACTCCGAAGGGTCTCGAGCTACTCAAGAACTTCCTGTACACGGCGTGCGACCTTCTGCCGGCGTGGACGATGACCTCGATCATCGAGTCCGCAGTCGAGCTGGTTCGCGCTCGAGTCGGAACCGAGCGCATCGTGTGCGCCCTGTCGGGCGGCGTGGACTCCGCGGTTGCCGCGGCCCTCGTTCACCGCGCGGTGGGGGACCAGCTCACGTGCGTGTTCGTCGATCACGGGCTGCTGCGGGCCGGCGAGGCAGAGCAGGTGGAGGACACGTTCCAGCGTCATCTCAAGGTCGATCTGATCCACGTGAAGGCGGCCGATCGCTTCCTCGAGCGACTGGCGGGAGTGACCGATCCAGAAGAGAAGCGCAAGATCATCGGCGAGACCTTCATCCGCGTGTTCGAAGAGGTGGCGCGCGACGAGACGGGCGATGCGCGCTTCCTGGTGCAGGGGACCCTCTACCCGGACGTGATCGAGTCGGGCACGCGCGACGCCGCGAAGATAAAGAGTCACCACAACGTCGGCGGGCTGCCGGAGGAGATGAAGCTCACGCTGGTGGAGCCGCTGCGCAACCTCTTCAAGGACGAGGTGCGGCGCGTGGGGGAGGAGCTGGGGCTGCCGGAGGAGATCGTGTGGCGTCAACCGTTCCCCGGCCCCGGGCTCGCGGTACGCATCGTTGGTGAGGTCACGCCCGACCGACTCGGGCTGTTGCGCGCCGCCGACGCGATCGTGCTCGAGGAGATGAAGAAGGCCGACCTGCTCCGGCACGTGTGGCAGAGCTTCGCGGTCCTGCCGGCGATCCGGTCGGTCGGCGTGATGGGAGACGAGCGCACCTACGGGCATCCGATCGTGTTGCGCGCGGTGACGAGCGAGGACGCCATGACCGCCGACTGGGCGCGCCTGCCCTACGACGTGTTGGAGCGGGTCTCGAACCGGATCGTCAATGAGGTGCCTGGTATCAACCGCGTGGTCTACGACATCACGTCGAAGCCGCCGGGCACGATCGAGTGGGAGTAACGCCCTTCTCTGCTAACACAGGGGTCGAAAAACGCCCCCTGACATGAACAGAACGCAGCGCTCCGACTATCTGAGCATCCTTTCCGGTACCTCTCAGAACGTCGTGGGCATCGCCATCGCCGCCGCCGCGACCTTTGGTGCACAGCTCCTCATGTCGAACACCCTCGGCGGCGAGGGCTTCGGCGTCGTCACGGTCACGACGATGGCCGCGTTCGTCCTGTCCTTCTTCACGAGAGCGGGTACCGATTTCGCGGTTCTGCGTGATGTGGCGATCGAGGTGGGGCAGGAGCGATGGCATCGCATCCGCGTTCCCGTCACGCGCGCCACCCAGATCGCGCTCGCGGCGAGCACGGTAGCGGCGATCCTGATCTGGCTCCTTGCCGACCAGGTACGCGGTGTCTTCAACATCGATCCCGACACCGGCCGCTGGACGGTCGAGGCCGCCGCCGCCGGGTTGCCGTTCCTGGCGCTGGCGAACGTGTGGCTGTCCGCGACGCGAGGGCTCAAGATCATGCGCTACACGCTCTACGTGTTCTGGGCCGGTCAGCCCACGGTGTGGATCGTTCTGATGCTGATCGGCTGGCGCTTCTCCGAGACCGAGTGGATGAGCGTCGCCGCGTACTCGGCCTCGTGGGCATGGGCGAGCCTCATGGCGTACTACTTCTGGCGCAGGGAGAGCCGCGGATGGGACCAGGCGCCGCTCGAACCCGGCGACATGGGCCGGCTATTCCGCTACGCGGGACCCCGGGCCCCTGCCGCGCTGTTCTCGCAGTTGTTGTTCTGGACCGATCTGTTCGTACTCACCGCCTACGCACCGGGAGCGGAGATCGGCGTGTACTCGGCCGCGCTGCGCTCCGGCCAGATATTGGTGCTGTTCCTGACGTCGGTGAGCCTGATGTTCAGCCCGTTCGTTGCCGATCTCCACGCCCGCGGCGAGCGCGACCGGCTCGAACGACTCTTCAAGGCGCTCACCCGATGGACGCTGGCGGCCACCATGCCCGCGTTCCTGCTGCTGGCCGTCGCACCCGAGACGGTGCTGAGGTTGTTCGGAGCCGAGTTCTCGGGCGGTGAGACCGCGCTTCTCATAGTGCTGGCGGGGCAGTTCGTGAACGTCGCGACGGGAAGCGTGGGCTTCGTGCTGATCATGGTCGGGCGCACGGGCTGGGACCTCCTCGTCTACGCGGCATCGCTCGTCCTCAACCTGGGGCTGGCGTTCGCGCTCGCCCCCGAGTACGGGATGGAGGGGGCCGCGGTCGCGAATGCGGTGACCTTCGCCGCGTCCAAGTGGGCGCGGCTCGCGATGGTCAAGCGCTTCGTGGGCATCCAGCCCTACGACCCTCACTACGCCCGCCTGGTTCTTCCCTCCGCGCTCTGTGCCGGAACGATGTGGGTGGTCCACTCGGCCGCGGGAGAGGGCTGGTTACTGGATCTGGTCGCGACGGGAGGGATTGGATTGGTCGTCTACGGAGTGGCCTACCTCGCCTTCGGACTGATCCCGGCCGAACGCCGCGAGGCGAGGGAACTGCTGGCGCGCCTCAGGGCTCGATAATCATGGCGATGAGAAGCGATCATCTCGAGGGCCTCAATCCCGTCCAACTCGAAGCCGTCACCCATCCCGGTGGGCCGGTGCTCGTCGTGGCGGGGGCCGGCTCGGGCAAGACGCGCGTGCTCACCCACCGGATCGCCCACCTGATCGCATCCGGGACCTCTCCCTACGTGATCCTGGCGATCACCTTCACGAACAAGGCCGCGGACGAGATGAAGCGGCGAGTGGCCGGGCTCGTGGGAGGTGTTGCCCAGAGCATGTGGGTATCCACGTTCCATTCCGCGTGTGTGCGCATCCTCAGGCGCGATGCACCCCGGCTGGGCATCGACTCGTCGTTCTCGATCTACGACTCGGCCGATTCCGAGCGCCTGATCAAGCTATGCGAGAAGGAGCTCGGGGTCGATCCGAAGAAGGTCCCGCCGCGCTCGGTGGCGTGGGCGATCTCCGACGCCAAGAACAAGCTGATGGACGCCGGCCTCTACTCGGATTTCGCCTCGAACCCGTGGGAGCGCACGATCGCCGAGGTCTACGTCGAATACGAGAGACGGCTCAGAGACCAGAACGCGTTCGACTTCGACGATCTCATCATGCGTTGCGTCGAGATCTTCGATCGCTTCGAGGATGCCCTCGAGCACTACCGGAACCGTTTCGTGCACGTGCTGATAGACGAGTTCCAGGACACGAACCACGCGCAGGCGCGGTGGGCGACTCTGATCGCCGGCAAGCACCGGAACATCTTCGTCGTCGGCGACGTGGATCAGGGCATCTACGCGTTCAGGGGGGCCACGATTAAGAACCTCCTCGACTTCGAGCGCGACTGGCCCGAGGCGCACGTGATCACGCTCGAGGAGAACTACCGCTCGACGCGCACGATCCTCGATGCAGCAAACGCAGTGATCGAGAACAACGTGATGCGCAAGCCGAAGACCCTGTGGACGCGTTCGGCCGCCGGCGAACCCATCGTCCGCTACCACGCGGAGAACGAGCACGACGAGGCCGGGTGGACGGCCGAGGAGGTCAAGAGGCTGCGTGACCTCGGCCACCCTCTGGCCGACGTTGCCGTTTTCTACCGGACGAACGCCCAGTCCCGCGTGCTCGAGGAGGTGTTCTCACAGAAGGAAGTTCCCTACAAGGTGGTGGGGGGCGTCGGGTTCTACGAGCGCAAGGAGATCAAGGACCTGCTGGCGTGGCTCCGAGGCGCGGTCAATGCCGCCGACGCGGTGAGCATCGAACGCGCCGCCCAGGCCCCCAAGCGCGGCGTTGGGGCGACGTCGCTACAGCGGCTGCGCGCCTTCGCCGCGGCGCAGGACATCACTCTCGGGGAGGCGTTGAGGCGGGCCGAGGAGGCAGCGGGCGTATCGCGCCGGGCACTCGGAGGGGTTACGGAGGTGGTCCGGGTCTTCGACCGGATCGCGCAGGCGGGCGAGCGGGGGTATCCGGTAGCCGACATCGTCGAGCTCGCGTGGGACGAGAGCGGTTACATGGCCGAGCTGCAGGCCGAGAGAAGCTTCGAGTCGCTTTCTCGCCAGGAGAACCTCAAGGAGCTCAAGGGGGTCGCAGTCGAGTACGACGAGGCCAACGAGGACGGAAGCCTCCGAGAATTCCTGGAGCGCGTCGCGCTGATCACCGACACCGATCTCCAGGAGGGTGAGGAGACGGGGGTCACCTTCATGACGCTCCATAACGCAAAGGGTCTGGAGTTTCCGATTGTGTTCGTCGTCGGGATGGAGGAGGGGATCTTTCCCCACATGCGATCGCTGACCGAGCCCGAGCAGCTCGAGGAGGAACGCCGGCTGTGCTACGTCGGCATAACGCGCGCCAGGGAGCGCCTCTATCTGCTGAACGCGTGGTCTCGGAGCCTGTGGGGCGGCTTCGGGCACAACCCGCCGTCCCGTTTCCTCGCGGAGATCCCCGAAGAGCTCACGCGCGAGCAGGAGAAGAAGGAGCAGGCGGCGATCCGAGGGCGGGGGGGAGGCGAAAGGGACCGCGACGCGTCCGTGTTCAGGGTCGGGCAGGAGGTCGTGCACGACCGTTTCGGCCGCGGCGTGATCTTGGAGATCGCGCGCTCGGCCACCGGCGTCGAGGCGACCGTGCACTTCTCGGAGGTAGGGGACAAGCGGCTCGACCTCGGTCTGGCCCCCATGAAGCCCGCCTGACCGCCGACTTGCACGTGAGCCCCCTATATAGGGGCGGTGAAATCCAACTCGGCGTCGGGGGATCAGGTCTCGGTGATCTCGATCGACTCGATGTACACGTTCGAGGCCGGCTCCTCGGCCTCGGCCCCCGTCCCGCCCTTCGTCGGCACGGTCGCTATCTCCTCGAGCGTCTCGAACGAGGACTCCTCCACCGCTCCGAATATCGAGTAGAGGGGATCGAGGCCGGCGGGCCCCTCCGATTGCACGACGATGAAGAACTGGCTGCCGGCCGAGTCGGGTTGGCCGCTGTTCGCCATTGCGACCACCCCGTACACGTATTCGCGCGCCTCGTCCGGAAACTCGTCGGGAACGGTGTAGCCCGGTCCGTTGGGCGGTGCATCGTTCTGATCGTTCGGGTCGCCGGCCTGGATCACGAAGTCGTTTATGACGCGGTGGAAGGTGAGCCCGTCGTAGAAGCCTTCCCGGGCCAGGAACACGAAGTTGTTCACGTTCCCGGGTGCCTGTTGCTCGAGGAGGTCGAGGTCGATCTCGCCGCACGATGTGTGGATCACCGCGCGGTAGTCGGTTCCGGGTTGGAGCACGTCTTCGGGTCGCTCGTACTGCTGAGGGTCCGCGTCGGGAGGAGCCTCGGCCTCGCACGCGACCGCGGCCGGCTGCTCGTCGGGCGGCGCGCCGTCGCCGTCCCCATCGCCGTCCGATCCCGTGAACACCGCGAGCGCAACCAGGACGGCGAGCACGAGACCGAGCCCTGCGAGTCGCGCGTTTCGTCGACGCCGCAGCGCGGTCTCTTGCTCCGCGAGCCTCAGGTCGCGCATCTCCTTCTTGCGGCGCCTCTTATCTTGGGCCACGGTTCCTCCAGCGACGGCGGCGTGCCTCCGGATCGGCCTTCTCCAAGCGGGCGAGATGATAGGCGACGACGCGCCGCAGCGAGTCCGCGGACAGCGGTTCGGCCACCAGCGCGTCGGCGATCCCCATCCTCACGAGGTCGTGCGCGCTCACGCGCAAGGCCCGGGCGGCCTCGGCGGCACGGGTCGCATCGCGCCACAGGATCGCGGCCGCCGCCTCGGGCCCGATCACGGAGAAGAAGGAGTTCTCGTACGCGAGGACGACGTCGGCCGTGGCGAACGCCAGCGCTCCGCCGCTGCCGCCCTCCCCGGTAAGCACCGACACCGTCGGCACCGTCGCGGCGAGCATCGCCTCGAGCAGCTTGGCGATCTCCCATGCGATCCCGCCGGTCTCCGAGCCTTCGGACGGATTCGCGCCGGGCGTGTCCACGATCGTCACGACGGGGAGTCGGAGACGCTCCGCGATCTCGATGCAACGGCGCCCCTTTCGGTACGCGCCCGGACCGGGCGGGTGCGCTCGATCGAGCGCGAGAACCACCAGCTTTCGACCGCCCATCCGCGCCAGCGCCGCCCCGAGAGCGGCGTCGTCGCGACCCGAACGATCTCCGCGCAATGCTACGAAGGAGTCGAGCATGGACGAAAGTAGCTCCGGCGCGCGGGGGCGGTCTTCGGCGCGCGCCCGTCGGACGACCTCCCACGCGTCGGGGAAATCCTCAACCTCCGGAAGGAGTGGGGGAGGCTCGAGGTTCTCGGGCGCGTCGGGGGCGAGCACGTCGAGCGCGTGCGCCAGAAACGCCCTGACGTCACCCGGCTCAACCAAGTCGTCGACGAGTCCCGAGGAGCGCGCGATCTCAGCAGTGTGCGACGTCCCGGCGAGCGGTCGGCCCAGGAACTGCTCGGCGACGCGAGGGCCCGCGAATCCGATCGTGGCTCCCGTCTCCGCGACAGTGATATCGGCTAGCGCCGCAAGGCTCGCGAGGACCCCACCGGTCGTGGGGTTTCCGAGCACCGCGATTAGGGGAACGTGAGCGCGCGCGAGCCTCTCCCGCCCGGCGACCACCTTCGTCATCTGCACGAGCGCTGCCATCCCCTCCTGCATGCGTGCACCTCCGGTGGCGGTGTACAGGACGAACGGAGCCCGTCTCTCCGCGGCGCGCTCGAGGGCGCGGGCGAGACGTTCGCCGGCCACCTCGCCCATGCTTCCGCCGATGAAGCGGAAGGAGAACTGCGCGAGCTCGACATCGTTGCCGTTAACCGTTGCCGCGCCGGCAACAACCGACTCGTCGGATCCGGACCCGGCCTCCGCATTCTCGAGCGTCTCTTTGTAGGAGGGGAAATCGAGCGGATCCGTCGACGCGAGCGCGTCGGAGACGGGACGAAAGGAGCCGGGATCAACGAAGTTATCGGCCGTCAGCACGTCCTCTCTCCACCCAGGACCTCCCATCTGACCTGCTAATCTGCGCTGACCGACCGTAGCAGCATCGGTCTTTCTCGCTCCCGGAAGGACACTCGATGGCAGGACGACCACGCATACTCGTAGCCAAACCCGGTCTCGACGGACACGACCGGGGTATCAAGGTGGTCGCGCGCGCGCTGAGGGACGCCGGCTTCGAGGTCGTCTACACGGGACTGCACCAGACGCCCGAACAGATCGCATCGGCCGCGATTCAGGAGGACGTCGACGCCGTCGGGCTGTCGTGCCTTTCGGGTGCCCACATGACCCTGTTTCCGCGAGTGGTCCAACTACTGAAGGAGCAGGGCGGAGACGATGTGGTGGTGTTTGGGGGCGGCATCATCCCCGATCGCGACATCTCTCCTCTGAAGGAGTCGGGGATCGCGGAGGTGTTCACGCCGGGAACCCCCACGACGACGATCGTCGAGTGGGTGAACGAGAACGTCGCGAGCAAGCAGGAGGTGTAGAGCCGAACAGTGGATCTGTTCGAGTACCAGGGGAAGGAGCTGCTGAGGAAATTCGACATACCGGTCCCCGAGGGACGCGTGGCGTCGACCCCGGAGGAGGCCGCGGAGGCGACCGAGGGGCTCGGCGGAAGTGTCGTCGTCAAGGCGCAGGTGCAGGTGGGGGGCCGTGGGAAGGCCGGGGGCATCAAGCTCGCGTCTTCGCCGGAGGAGGCGAAGGCCGTCGCGTCGCAGATCCTTGGGATGGATATCAAGGGACACACGGTGAAGCGTGTGCTGGTGGAGCGCGCCGGGGACATCAGATCCGAGTACTACTTGTCGTTCCTGCTCGATCGCTCCGAGCGCAAGTTCCTGGGAATGATGAGCGCAAAGGGCGGCATCGACATCGAAGAGGTCGCCGCAACCGATCCCGACGCGATCTCGCGCGTGCACGTGGACCCGTTGCTTGGAATCTCGAGCTTCCACGCCCGCAAGCTCGTGTTCGGCGCCAACCTCGATCCGGAGGCGCGCAAAGAGGCGATCGCTCTCATCCCCAAGGTCTACCGCGCCTTCATCGAGCTGGACGCATCGCTTATCGAGGTGAATCCGCTGGTCCTGATGGGAGAGGGGCGAGTGGTCGCGCTGGACGCGAAGGTCGCGCTCGACGACTCGGCCGAGTTCCGACATCCGTTCTACGCGGGGCTGAAGGCGGCGCAGGAGGTTCCCGACCAGGAGCGACTTGCCAAGGAGAAGGGACTCAACTTCATCAAGTTGGAAGGTGACGTAGGGATCATCGGCAACGGCGCGGGACTGGTGATGTCGACTCTCGACGTGGTGAAGGCCGCCGGAGGGGAGCCCGCCAACTTCCTTGACGTGGGGGGTGGCGCGGGGGCCGAGCTGCTGTCGAACGCGCTCGAGGTCATCATGTCGGATCCCGGCGTGAAGAGCGTGCTGGTGAACATCTTCGGCGGGATCACCCGCTGCGACCTCGTCGCAGAGGGCATCATCGACGCTTTCGGGCGGCTGGACGTGAAGGTGCCGATCATCGTGCGCCTCGACGGAACGAACGCCGAGCAGGGCCGGAAGATGCTTGCCGACGCGCCACATCCCAAGATGGTGCCGGCGGACACGATGCTGGGCGCGGCCTCCAAGGCCGTCGAGCTGGCCAAGGGGGGCACGTAGCGATGGCGATCCTCGTCAACGACGACACGCGCCTCGTGGTCCAGGGGCTCACCGGAAGAGAGGGATCGTTCCACGGACGTCGCAACCGCGATTACGGGACGAATCTGGTGGCGGGAGTGACGCCCGGCAAGGGTGGCTCCGACTTCGAGAGCACGCCCATCTTCGACACGGTCGAGGAGGCGGTCATGGTGACCGGAGCGAACACCGCGATGGTCTTCGTGCCACCCGCGTTCGCGGCTGATGCGATTCTCGAGTCCTACGACGCCGGCATCGAGGTCATCGTCGCGATCACGGAAGGCATCCCCGCGATGGATATGGCTCGTGCCGTCGGCTACATCCGTAGCCGCAACCACGACGTGAGCATGATCGGCCCGAACTGCCCCGGCGTGATCTCCCCCGGGAAGGCAAACGTCGGCATCATCCCCGGGGAGATCTGCACGCCGGGACCGGTCGGGCTCGTGTCGCGTTCAGGAACCCTCACGTATCAGATCGTGCACGAGCTCAGCCAGCGAGGCGTCGGACAGTCAAGCTGTGTCGGGATCGGCGGAGACCCGATCCCCGGGTCGGACTTCGTGGACGTCCTCGAGAAGTTCGAGGAGGACGCGGACACCCGGGTCGCGGTGCTCGTCGGCGAGATCGGCGGCGATGCCGAGGAGCGCGCCGCGCAGTGGGCGAACGAGAACATGAGCAAGCCCGTCGTCGCCTACATCGCCGGGTTCACCGCACCGCCGGGCAAGCGCATGGGCCATGCCGGAGCGATCGTCTCCGGGAGCAAGGGCACCGCCCAGGCGAAGGCCGACGCGTTGGACGCTGCAGGGATACGGGTGGGGCGCAACCCCACCGAGGTCGCCGAGCTCGTGGCCGAACTCGTCTAGCTGTGCTCCGTCAGGTGGCGTTGGTGATGCTCAGGCGAGAGAAAAGCAAGCATCGCAAGGCCGCAGGAAGCGGGCGCACCTGGAAGGTGCGGTCGCGACCGAGAACGCAGCGAGGCGCAGCCTTTTCGCCGCCTGAGTGCGGCGTACGTCACCTGGCGGGGCACTAATGGCGAAGGCGGTCGGCCCCCCGTGGGAGCGGAAGCTCAAAGGACGGTTCGACAAGCTCGTCGTCGAGTCGAAGGCCTTGCAGGACAATCCCCTCGGAGATCCCACCCGCCGTCCCGTCTACGTCTATCTACCTCCGAGTTTCCGCTCGCCGATTCCCTCGATCTACGTGATCCAGGGATACACCGGCCAGGTGGACATGTGGTTCAACCGCGCGGCGTTCGAACCGACGATGCTCGAGCGACTCGACGAGATGTTCTCGGCCCCCGACGTGCCACACGCCGCGATCGTGTTCGTCGATGCGTGGACGAGCTACGGCGGCTCGCAGTTCATCAACTCGTCGGCCACCGGGAGGTACCTCGATTATCTCTGTGATGAGGTCGTTCCATTCATCGACGAGCGCTACCCGACGGTCCCCGACCGTGACCACCGCGCGATCACGGGCAAATCGTCCGGCGGGTATGGGGCAATGGTCGTGCCGATGCTGCGCCCCGATGTATTCGGTGCTCTCGCCACTCACGCGGGGGATGCATTGTTCGAGGCGTGCTACTTACCCGCCTTTCCCAAGGTCGCGCGCGAGATCAGGGACAAATTCGAGGGTTCCTACGATGTGGTGTGGGAGCGGTTTCGGTCGGCCGACCACGTCGACGAGGGTTTCTTCACACCTGTAGAGATCTACGGGTACGCGGCGTGCTACTCGCCGGACGACGACCACCCGGGAAAGGTGATACTGCCCTTCGACATCGACACCGGCCGCCTGAACTGGGACGTGTGGCTGCGCTGGTTGAAGTGGGACCCGGTGCGCATGGCCCCCATCCACGCGGCCGCCCTGAAAAGCATGCGGCGGATCTATGTCGACGCCGGCAAGTCCGATGAGTACTACCTCGACCTCGGTGCGCAGGCCTTCGCCAAGGAGCTCGACAAGATCGGCGCGCCCTACACGCTGGAGCTGTTCGAGGGCAAGCACGGAGGGCTCCAGTACCGCTATCCGATGGCGATCCGAGCCCTGGCCGAGGCCCTGGCGTGACGGGGCGGATCGTCGTCTTGATCTCTGGGTCGGGTTCCAACATGGAGGCGCTGGTGCACGCGTGCGAGGCCGGCGAAGTGCCGGGGGCGGTCGTCGCCGTGGTCTCGGACCGGGAGTGCACCGGGCTCAAGCTCTCGGCCGACCGGGGCATTGCGACGGAGATCCTCGAACCAAGAGACTTCGCGTCACGAGAGGAGTGGAGCGGGGCGTTTGCCGACCTGGTGGAAGCCCAGGAACCCGATCTCGTCGTATCGGCGGGATTCATGCGGATACTCGCGCCCGTCTTCGTCGAGCGCTTCTTCGGAAAGCTGATCAACCTGCACCCGTCTCTGCTGCCATCGTTCCCCGGAGCGCACGCCGTGCAGGACGCGCTGGAGGCGCGTGTGAAGGTGACCGGCACGACTGTTCACTTCGTTGACTACGAGGTCGACCACGGTCCGATCCTTCTGCAAGAGGAGGTCCCGGTGGAGAACTCGGACACCGAGGAGACTCTCCACGAACGGATCAAGGCGGTCGAGCATCGCCTGCTGCCGCAGGCCTGCCGCCTGTTGCTCGAGGGTCGCGCGCGTCTCGAGGGCGGGCGCGTGGTGCTCAACTAGGATTCACGACATGGCGATGAGGCGAGCGCTTGTAAGTGTCTCCGACAAGACGGGACTCATCGAGCTCGCCCGCGCCCTCGTCGAGGCCGGGGTCGAGATCGTCTCATCCGGCGGCACCGCGAAGGCGATTTCGGACGCGGGACTCCCCGTGACGAAGGTCGCCGACGTCACCGGCGCGCCCGAGATCCTGGACGGACGCGTCAAGACGTTGCATCCCAAGATCCACGGAGGCATTCTGGCAGACCGGCGCAAGGACTCCCACATGGAACAGCTCAAGGAGCAGAACATCGAGCCGATCGATCTCGTCGTCTGCAATCTCTATCCGTTCGAGCAGACCGTCGACCGAGTGGATGTCGACGATAACGAGGCTGTGGAACAGATCGACATCGGAGGCCCGGCCATGGTGCGTGCCGCCGCCAAGAACTTCCACTCGGTCGCGGTCGTTGTCAACCCGAAGCACTACGCGACCGTGATCGAGGAGCTGCGAAGCACCGGTGAGATCTCGCTCGAGACGCGCCGGCGCTTGGCGGTGGAGGCGTTCCAGCACACCGCCTCCTATGACGCTGCGATCGCTCGGCACTTGAGTCCCGGAGACTTCCCGGCCCGCCTGCTGCTCACCGGCGACAAGGTGATCGAATTGCGTTACGGGGAGAATCCCCACCAGCGCGCCGCGTTCTATCGGAACGCCGGCGCGCCCAAGGGCCTCGCCGCGGCCGAGCAGCTCCACGGCAAGGAGCTTTCCTACAACAACATCCTCGACGTGGACGCGGCGTGGAGGCTCGCACTCGAGCTCGAGGGCGCGGGAGCTGCGATCATCAAGCACAGCAACCCCTGCGGGGTCGCGGTCGCGCAGACCATCTCCGACGCCTATGCGTTGGCACTTGAGTGTGATCGCACGTCCGCGTTCGGGGGCATAGTGGCGCTAAATCGTCGCTGTGATCGGGAGTCGGCGGAGAAGATCGCGGAGATCTTCACAGAGGTGGTCATCGCGCCGGGCTACGAGGAGGCCGCACTCGAGGTGCTGACGGAGAAGAAGAACCTCCGCATTCTGCGCGCCACGGACTCGTTACCGGACGAAGACGACGTGCGCCGCGTATCGGGAGGATTGCTCGTCCAGAATTCCGACCCCTTCGATCCGGCACGGGACGCCAAGGTCGTCACGAAGTCGGTGCCGACCGAGGAGCAATGGCGCGATCTGCGGTTCGCGTGGACCGTCGTGAAGCACGTGAAATCCAACGCGATCGTGCTCGCAAAGGATCGTGTAGCGGTTGGGATCGGCGCCGGTCAGATGAGTCGCGTCGAGGCGACCGAGCTCGCGGCGCGACGCGCGGGGGAGCGTGCACGAGGAACCGCGTGCGCGTCGGACGCGTTCTTCCCCTTCCGCGATGGCCTGGACGCGGCTGTCGCCGCCGGCGCGAGTTCGGTGATCCAGCCGGGAGGGTCGGTGCGCGACGATGAGGTGATTGCCGCGGCCGACGATCACGGGATTCCCATGGTGTTCACCGGGCGCCGGCACTTCCGCCACTAAAAGCGAGGTTCAGTCGATGATGGCACAGCTGATAGATGGCAAGGCCATTGCCGCACAGGTCCGCGAAGAGGTCGCGCGCGAGGCCAAGGAGCTCTCGACCCGGGGCATAACGGCGGGTCTCGCCACCGTTCTCGTCGGTGAGGATCCCGGCTCAAAGATCTACGTCAACAACAAGCGCAAGGCGTGCGCGGAGGTCGGCATCAAGGCATGGGACCACGATCTTCCGGCGAGCACGCCGCAGGACGAGCTGATGGACCTTCTGGCACGCTTGAACGGCGACCCAGCCGTGCACGGGATCCTGGTGCAGCTTCCCCTGCCGGAGCACATAGACGAGACGACCGTGCTCGACGCGGTCTTACCGGAAAAGGATGCCGACGGCTTCCACCCCTTCAACCTGGGGCGCCTGCTCGCGGGGGACCCGGTGGTGGCGCCGGCCACTCCCGCAGGCATCCAGCAACTGCTGATGCGGTCGAACGTCGAGACCTCGGGGGCCGAGGTCACGATCGTGGGTCGCTCCAACATCGTGGGCAAGCCGCTCGCGGCCCTGCTGATGCAGAAGGGGGCCGGGGCTAACGCCACCGTCACCGTGTGCCACACCGGCACCAAGAATCTTGCAGAGCACACCCGGCGCGCCGACATCCTCGTGGCCGCGATAGGCCGCCCCAAGGCGATCACGGCACAGATGGTTGCTCCGGGGGCGACCGTGATCGACGTCGGCATCAACCGCACGGAGGACGGTCTAACGGGAGATGTGGACTTCGAGGCGGCGCGCGAGGTCGCCGGCGCGATCACCCCGGTGCCGGGGGGAGTGGGTCCGATGACGATCGCGATGCTGCTTCGCAACGTGGTGGCGCTCGCGCGCCGCGCCGCCTAACCGATCGTTCGTCCTCATCGAGGCTAGTCGCCGTCAGTCGCTCCCCGGCCCCGAGCTGTCGTCGCTGTCCCCGCTGCCCGACCTCGAGCTGTCGTCGTCGCTATCTCCGCTCTCCGGTCCCGAGCTGTCGCCATCGCTGTCCCCGCTCCCCGGCCCCGAGCTGTCGTCGTCCACATCGTCTTCATCCCCACCGGGCCCCGAGTTGTCGCCGTCCTCGCCGTCCTCATCACCGCCGCCCGGGCCGGAGCTGTCGTCCTCGCCTCCTCCCGGGCCCGAGTTGTCGTCGTCGTCCCCGAAGGGAGCCGGGCGCCCTTCGTCGAGGTCGACCAGGATCGCGATGGCGCGGCGCTCGAGGGCCGCGATCTCCGCCAGCATCTCGCCGCGCACGTCGGCGCCGATCTCGGGCAGCAGATCGCGCGCCCGGCCCAGGTCGGTGATCGCGTCCAGCGTCTGGCGCTCGGCCTCGGCCCGCGAGGCGATCTCGGCCTCGTCCAGAAGAGTTTTCGCCGCGTCGATACGCATGTTGATCTCTCTAAGAGGTGACGGGGCGAGTCCCACCGAGTGCAGAGCCCTGCGTACGGGGTAGAGCGCGTCGCCCGGGACCGCGCCGCGGCCGAGGATGGCGATCAGCAGCAGTCCGGCGACCGCGACCGCGGGGGCGAACAAGCGGAGGAACGGGAACGCTCGCTTCGCACCGCGTATCCCCGCCACGAATATCGCCCGCTCCCGCTCCGCGTCGGGCACGTCGACGGCGAGCGAGCGGTCGACTTGGTCGGCCGCCTCGACCAGCGCCGTGATCTCGGGATCGGTCGGGCGATCCCCCCCCAGGGCTCTGTCCAATGCGCGCTCCCGCTTCTTCGTCATGGGCTGCGCACCTCCCGCGGCACGATGCTGCGGAGATTCGACAGGGCGCGGAACTGAAGCTGCCGGATCGCGTTGGCACTCTTGCCCATGACTTCGCCCATCTCCTTGGCATCGAGGCCGGCGGCGAAACGTAGCAACAGGACCTCTCTCTGTTCAGGCGGCAGTGTGTGCAGCATCTCGTTCAGCTCTCGACTCGTTTCCAGACGTTCGGTGATCGCCTCTGGGTTCGAGAGGGCCACCGTATCGACCTCTGCAACCGCCTCCTCCTTGGAGAGTTGCCGCATGTGGTCGACGACCAGGTTTCGGGCGATGCGAAACAACCACGCCTCGAAACCACCCCCGCGCCACCGGAAGTTGCGGATGTCTCGGAGGATTCGAGCGAAGCACTCCGCCGCCACATCCTCGGCTTCGACCTCGTCGCGAAGCCGGGCCACGGCATACCGGAACACCCGCGGGTGGTAATGGTCGAACAACACGGCGGCCGCGTCGCCGTCCCCCTTGGCGGCCCGCCGGACCTCCCGCTTGAGATCGATATCCACATCTATGTACCTACAACGGCGCCGGGACTAACGCGTTACGCGTAACGCGGGCTCCCTCCCCCCGTTATCCGGGTTGGTCCTTCGATATTTCGATGGGAGGGAGATAGATGGATCGCGTGACTCGCTTCTTGATCTGGGCCCTCGTGGGTGCATTCGCCTTGGGGGGCCTTGCCGTGGCCGTCGCGGGGACGTCGGACGGCGATTCGACGCCGGCGGTCGCCTCGCAGTCGACACCCGAGGACGACGGCACCGACGGTGTCCTCGATCCGCCCGGCGACGATCAGGGAGTCCTCAGGGAGGACGAC
>JBOGWZ010000013.1:0-15683 GCA_050694075.1 Actinomycetota bacterium
CTCCCGAGGTTACGCGCCGCCGCCGGAAAAACGGAGCCAGCACGAGCCCGAGCAACGAATTGGGCGCGGCCCACACGAGCCGCGCGGCCTTCATCGCTACAACGCGACGTTCGACAGAACGAGGACGCGGGTCTCGGTCATCTCTTCCATCGCGTAGCGAAGTCCCTCGCGGCCCGCGCCCGAGTCCTTGCTGCCCCCATAGGGCATCTGATCGGCGCGGAAGGCGCTCACGTCGTTGACGATCACTCCACCGACCCGGATGTCCCGATGGGCCAGCATGATCCGGTCGACGTCCTTCGTGAAGACGCCCGCTTGCAGCCCGAAGCGCGTCTCGTTCGACAACGCGATCGCGTCCTCGAACTCCGAATACGTCTCCACGACGACCACAGGACCGAAGATCTCCTCGCAGCGAACCTTCATCTCGGGGCGCGTCTTCGTCACGACCGTCGGCAGGTAGAAGGGATCCTCTCGCTTGCCTCCGGTCAGCACCTCCGCTCCCGCCTGCACCGCCTCGTCGACGAACGATGCCACCTTGTCGAGGGCGTCGCGGTCGATGAGGGGGCCCACGTCGGTCTCCGCGTCGAGGGGGTCGCCGGCCTTGAGCTTCTCGACCTCGGCCACGAGCTTGGAGGAGAACTCCTCGGCGACATCCTTCTGGACGATCACCCGCTGGACCGCTATGCACGACTGGCCGGCCTGGTAGTAGCCGCCGAACGCGCAGCGCTGCGCGGCGTGATCGAGGTCTGCATCGGAGTGAACGATCACACCGGCGTTGCCACCCAGCTCGAGCGTCACCGCCTTCTTGTTTGCGACCTTTCGCAGGTTCCATCCGACGTCGGACGAGCCCGTGAATGTCACCTTGGCGAAGCGCTCGTCGCCCGCCATCTTCTCGGCGTCGCTCCCACCCACGGGGAGCACAGAGACCATCTCCTTCGGGAGATCGGTCTCGCCGAACAGCTCACCCAGCAGCAGCGCTCCGAGCGGGGTCTTGGTCGCGGGCTTGATCACGATCGGCGCGCCGACGGCGAGGGCCGGGGCAAGCTTGTGCGCGACGAGGTTCACCGGAAAGTTGAACGGGGCGATGCCCAGAACCGGCCCGAGCGGGAAGCGCCTGACCAGGCCGAGGCGCGAGCCCAACGCGGGATCGGTGTCGAGGCGCATGAGCTCGTCGAAGCCGTGGCGGACCTCCTCGGCCGCCCAGCGGAACGTGGAGGCCGCGCGCCCGGCCTCAACCTTGGCCCACTTCAGCGGCTTGCCAGCCTCGCGCGTGATCAGCCCGGCAACCTCGTCCTGTCGCTCCGCCAAACGCTTCGAGATAAGGGACAGGGCCTCGGCGCGCGCGTGTACGGGAAGCTTGCGAGTTTCCTCGAAGACGGCGGCGGCGGCCGCGACGGCGTCCTCGATGTCCCGACCACCCGGCCGAGCGACGCGCGCGACGACGGATCCGTCGAAGGGGCTCGTTACCTCGAAAGCGTCGTCGCCTTTGCGCCACTCGCCTGCGACCAGATACCGCCTCGTGTCAGTCATCTCAGTCCTCCCATCCATACTTTGTGTATGTCCAGGGTCGCTTTCCGACCCCTACGTATACACATAGTGTGTTTCTCGAAAGGATGCTAGGCGGGACGTGGGGAGCCGGTCGCCTCCCGAGCGGCCCAGAGCGGTCCCCCAGCTTGTACAAATTGTCGACCTACCGCAAGGGCTTCTCGGGGTCCTTCGGGGCCGGTTCGCCGCCGGGCCCGAACCCGGCGATGCAAAGAGGGAAACTAGACGCCCCCCAGCGCGCCGGCGAGGACGTCGAGCGCCTCGTCCGCCTCCTCGATCGTGACCGACAGCGGTGGCGCGACGCGCAGCACGTTGCCGTGAAGGCCCCCGCGTCCCACGATGAGACCTCCGCGCTTGCATGCCTCCATCACGCGCTGGGCGGCCCCCATGTCGGGATCGCCGGCCGCATTCACCAACTCGATCCCGATCATCAAGCCCTTACCTCGCACGTCCCCGATGACAGGAAGCCCGTAGGCGGCGTCGCGCAGACGAGAGAGCATGTGGTCCCCCACCTTCGCCGCATTGGCCTGGAGATCGTTGTCCAGGAGATAGCGGATGTTCGCGAGCGCGCCCGCGGTCGCCAGAGGGTTGCCGCCGAAGGTGGAGATCGAGTTGGCCGCAAGCGCGTCCATGATGTCGGCACGCCCGATCACGCCGCCGATCGCCAGCCCGTTGCCGACGCCCTTCGCGAACGTTACGAGGTTGGGCGAGACCCCGTGGGCCTCGATGCCCCAGAAGTGCTCTCCGGTCCGACCCCATCCGGTCTGGACCTCGTCCGAGACGAACAGGATCCCGTATTCGTCGAGCACTTCTTTCATCGCGGCGTAGAGACCGTCGGGGGGTGTCGCGAACCCGCCCACGCCCTGGATCGGCTCCGCGATCAAGCAGGCGACGTCTCCCGCGGTCTGCGTGACGATCACGTCGCGAAGGTCGTCCACGCACGCGCGTATGTAGTCGCGCTCCGACAGGTGCTTGAAGGGACTCCGGTACATGTAGGCGCCGTGCACGTAACCCACGGAAAGCCCGGACACGCTGGTGGGCGACCACGCGCGGTTGCCGGTGATTGCCACCGACGAGAACGAGCGTCCGTGATAACTGTTGCGCATTGCCAACACCTGGTTCGACCGACGGAAAGAGGTCGCCAGCAGAAGCGCGGCATCGTTGGCCTCGGTCCCAGAGGAAACGAAGAACACTTTTGCGTCTTCGACCGGAGAGAGACGCGCGATGGTCTCGGCCAGCTCGATCGTCTGTTCGTTCATGTATAGCGTGGAGGTGTGCAAGATCCGGCCCGCCTGCTCGCGTACGGCCTCTACGATCTCGGGCACGTTGTGCCCCGACATCGTGGTGAGGATCCCTCCGAAAAAATCGAGGTAGCGGTTCCCCTCCGAGTCCCATACGTGGCGCCCCTCGCCGCGCACGAGCGCGATCGGCTCCTCGTAATAGAGGGCCTGCCACACCGGCATAACGGCACGCTGGCGAGCCAAGAGCTCGTCGTGTGACATCTTGGAGCGCTAGACCTCTATGTTGCTCATCACGTGCTTGATGCGCGTGTAGTCCTCGAACCCGTACATCGACAGGTCCTTGCCGTAACCCGAGTGCTTGAAGCCACCGTGAGGCATCTCGGCCACGATCGGGATGTGGCAATTGATCCACACGCAGCCGAAGTCGAGTCGCTTGGCCATCCGCATGGCCCGTCCGTGATCCTTCGTCCAGATGCTCGACGCGAGACCGTACTCGACCCCGTTCGCCCACTTCAGAGCGAGATCTTCGTCGTCGAACCGCTGCACGGTGATGACCGGGCCGAAGATCTCCTGTTGGATCGCCTCGTCCCCCTGCTCGAGGCCGCCGATCACCGTCGGCTCGTAGTAGAAGCCACCCCCGTTGTCGATCTCATGTCCTCCCACGAGTATCTGAGCGTGGTCGGGAATCCGCTCGACGTATCCCCGGACCCGCTCCAGCTGGGTGGGGTTGTTGAGCGGCCCGTACAACACGTCCTCGTCGCTGGGGGGGCCGGTCTTGGTCGACTTGGCCTGGTTCGTTATCTCCGCAAGGAAATCGTCGTGGACCTTTCCTCCCGCCAGGACGCGTGTGGCGGCCGTGCAATCCTGTCCGGCGTTGAAGTACCCGGCTACGGCGATCGCCTCGGCGGCCGCGTCGACGTCGGCGTCGTCGAACAGGATCACCGGTGCCTTGCCGCCCAACTCGAGATGAACCCGCTTGAGGTCGGCGGCCGCGGCCTGAGCCACCTCCTTGCCGGCCCGAACCGACCCGGTGAGCGACGCCATGTCCGGCTCGGGATGCGAGATGAGTTGCGCACCGGTATCACGGTCGCCGCAGATGACGTTGAACACTCCCGGTGGAAGGAACTCGGATGCGATCTCGGCGAGCTTGAGGGAGGTGACGGGAGTGGTGTCCGAGGGTTTGAGCACCACGGTGTTGCCGGCGGCGATCGCCGGTGCGAACTTCCAAACCGCCATCATCATCGGGTAGTTCCACGGGGTGACCTGCGCGCACACCCCTACCGGCTCGCGCCGGATGAAGCTCGTGTGCCCGGCCATGTACTCCCCGGCTGACCTGCCCTCGAGGACGCGCGCCGCTCCGGCAAAGAACCGGATCTGGTCCACCGTCGGGGGGATCTCTTCCTCGAGCGTGAGCTTCAACGGCTTGCCGGTGTTCTCGCATTCGAGCTTGACGAGCTCCTCGGCCCGCTCCTCGATCACATCCGCGATGCGGAACAGGGCGAGGCTGCGTTCAGAAGGAGTGGTGTCCCTCCAGGAGTCGAACGCGCGACGAGCGGCCGCGCAGGCTGCGTCGATGTCCGCGCCACCCGAGACGGGAGCCTCCGCGAACTTCTGCCCATCGGCGGGATTGATAAGCGACGCGGCGCGTCCGTCCTGGGCATCCTGGTACTTGCCGTCGATGAAGTTCTTCAGGGTCCGTGCGGCCACGGTGCCCCCCTTCCTCTATAGGCTGCTATGCCACTACATGCTATTCAGGAGCGGGGCGCGGCAAAGCTCCCCTCCGTCCCAGGGGATCGGCGTGCTTTGTACAGGATGGACGAACCCGTTCACCACTCGAGCACGTCGAGGGCCTTCAGGGCCAGCCAGACATCGAAGCGGTCGTCCGCCCGGGAGAAGTCTCGCCCGGTGAGGTCCGAAGCCTGGTTGATGCGGTACCTGAGGGTATGTCGATGCACGCCCAGCGCCTTCGCGCCCTCCTCCCATCGACCCCCAGAAGCAACGAATGCCCGTACGGATACGACGAGCTCCGAGCCCCTCTCCGAGTCGTGATCGATCAGCGGACCCAGCACCGAACGCACGAACGTCTCCAGCACCGGCCTGGACTGCGCTGCGAGCAACAACCCATAGGTCCCCAGGTCCGCCGGCGAGTGGATCCGGGCCTCTTCCCCCGCGGCGCGAAGCGAGAACACGGCCGTGAGAAACGACCTGCGGATCGACGCGGGCTCCACCGTCTCGCCTACTCCTACCCGCAGCCTGGAGGGCAGCTTGCCGGACGCGACCCGGGCATCCAGATCGGTGAGCAGAGCCTCGCCGAGCGCGCGCGGTCGAGGCGTGTCGACGAGCGCGGCGATCCTCGCTCCCACCAGCGACACCCGGACGGCACGGCAGCGAGACCCGAGGCTCGTATCGGCCGTCCACAGAAGGTCGTCGAGCGTGGACGAATCGGCGAGGTTGATGCCCTCGACCACGAGCACCGTTAGGGCCGCTGCGGGTTGGAAACCCACCAGCTCCAGTCGGCGCACGAGCTCGTCGTCACTCAGCCGGCCGGCGAACGCCTCGTTCAGGATGTCGCCCGCGACCCGACGTTCGGTCTCGACGATCGCCCGTCGCGACGCCAGCAGGAGCCCCAGGACCGTAGCCGCGTGATGCATCACGATCCGATCCCTGTCGGTGACCTCGGCCTTGCCGAACACGAAAACCCCCTCCGCGCGTTTCGCCGCGACTACGGGAACCGCCACTTTCCGTCCGGTGGGGCCGAGTTGGGAGCTGGTGGAGAAGTGCCGGCCCGTTCGGACCTCTTCCGGAAGGCCATCCCAGATGGTTCGGGCGACTGGAGCTCCCGCGGAGGACGCAAGCACCTGTCCCCTGAGGTCGTAGAGAAGGGCCCATCCCCCCGTCAGATCCCCCACCTCGTCCAGCACGTCGGCGGGTCCGGCCCCCTCGGCGAGCAGCAGCGTGAGGCGCTCGTTGATCTCGACCGAGGTCTGCGCCTCTCTCAGACGGTCCTCCGCGAGGCGAGACGAGACCGCCTCCGAGAGCGCGATGAAGGGAACCTCGTACGGCACCTCCAGTACGCAGAAACCTTCCTTGTCCGCCGACTTGATCACCGCCGGCGGCGTCCGTCTGAAGTCGAAGCCGACCCCGAAGCCCAGCCCGGCCAGTCCCGCGGTCGCGAGTCTCTGCACGTACCTACGGTGGATCGACGGGAAGTTCCGGAGCTGCATGCCCGTGGTGAGCAGCAGCTCTCCCCCACGCAACCACGGCGTCGGGTCCAGCAACTCGGACGTGTGGACCCATCGGATGTGGCGGTCGAGACCGGCCTCGCCGGCCACGACCTTCAGGCCGAGGTCGGGGATGTCTAGAAGCTCTCGGAGGGTGATGGGCATCGTTCTACGAACTGTACAAACGTCCACGCCCAACTTCGACTCCCGGAACCTAAGTCCGCAAGCCCCCCGGTGCTAGCGTCCGCCTCGATGCCCGCCGCACTGGGCCGGGAGGAGGACATGTCCGCGGATCTGCGGGACGTTTCTGCGGGGGTACCGGGGCCCCTTTCGAATGAGCTCATCAAACGTCGCGAGGCCGCGATCCCGGCCGCCGTGTTCAACACCGTCCCCATATTCGTAGCCTCGGGGAGAGGGGCGAGCGTCGTCGACGTCGACGGCAATCGCTTCATCGACCTCGCCGGGGGCCTTGCCGTACTGAACGTTGGACGCGGCGCCTCTGCTGTCTTGCACGCCATACACGATCAGGTCGATCGCTTCATCCACGAGTGTTTCCACGTCTCCATGTACGAGGGGTACATCGAACTGGCCGAGACGCTCAACAGGATCGTCCCCGGAGACTTTCCCAAGAAGACGATGCTCGCCAATTCCGGGGCGGAAGCGGTGGAGAACGCGGTGAAGATCGCGCGTTACGCGACCTCCCGCAGCAAGGTGATCTGCTTCTCGAACGCGTTCCATGGACGCACCCTGATGGGGATGACGCTCACGGCCAAGGACATGCCCTACAGGCACGGCTTCGGTCCCTTCGCCCCAGAGGTCTACCGCCTGCCCTTTCCGTACGAGTACCGACCCCCGATGGGTTTGGATTTCCCCTCGGTGGGCGAGGCGTGCGCGGCGTACGCCACAGACGTCATCGACCACGAGCTCGGGCACGACCAGGTTGCATGCGTCGTGGTCGAGGTCGTGCAGGGCGAGGGGGGATTCGTCGTCGCTCCTCGGAACTTCATGGAGGCCCTGCGCGCCATCTGCGACGAGCGCGACATCCTGCTGATCGTCGACGAGGTCCAAACGGGCATGGGTCGCACCGGCAGGATGTTCGGGATCGAGCACTACGACGTCGTCCCCGACATCGTGACCACGGCGAAGTCGCTCGGCGGAGGCCTGCCCATATCCGGAGTCACGGGGCGCGCCGAGGTCATGGAGGCGCTGCACGTCGGGGGGCTCGGCGGCACCTACGGAGGCAACCCGGTGTCGTGCGCGGCGGCACTCGCCGTCATCGCCGAACTCGAAGAGACAGACCTGCTACGGCGGGCGATCCACCAGGGGGAGCTGATCCGCCGTCGGCTCGATCCCCTGGCCGACGCACTGGGCATCGTGGGAGAGGTGCGTGGACTCGGTCCGATGGTCGGCGTCGAGCTCGTCTCGGACGAGCGCACGAAAGAACCTGCCAAACTCCATACGGGAGCGATCGTGAAGCGTTGCTACGAGAACGGTGTCATCGTTCTGAAGGCCGGCACCTACGACAACGTCGTGCGGCTGCTGGCACCGCTGGTCATCTCCGACGACGAGCTCGACGAGGGGCTGGACGTCTTGGTGGACGCCCTGACATGGGCCAACCAGGGGATGGACTAGGGATGCTGGTCGGAGGCGAGGTCGTCGAGGGACGTGGCGCCTCGCTAGAGGTCGTCAACCCCGCCACCGAGGACGTGATCGCCGAGCTGGCGTCGGCCGGCGGCGAACAGGTCGACGCGGCCGTCGCGGCAGCACGCGGCGCATTCAGGAGCTGGAAGCGAGTCCCGGCCGCCGATCGGGGCGGGATGCTGCACGACCTGGCCGAGTACGTCTCGTCACACTCCGAATCTCTGGCGGTCACGCTCACGCGCGAAGGCGGCAAGCCACTCGTCGAGAACCGCGACGAGATGGGTTGGAGCGCGGCCTGTTTCGACTACTACGCGGAGCTCGGACGGTCCGAGCGAGGGCGGATCGTTCCTTCCGGTGAGGAGGGCCAGCTCTCCCTCGTTCTCAAGGAGCCCTACGGCGTGGTCGCGGCGATCGTTCCGTGGAACTATCCGATCCTTTTGATGGCGTGGAAGCTCGCGCCGGCGCTTGCGGCCGGGAACACCGTGGTCGTGAAGCCGTCGCCGTACACCCCACTGTCCACGCTGGAACTGTGCGACGGCTTCGCCAAGATCTTCCCCCCCGGCGTCGTCAACGTCATCGTGGGCGAGGCCGAGGTCGGCGCCGCCCTGGTCGAGCACGGGGACACCTCGATGGTCGCCTTCACCGGCTCAGTCGAGACCGGCAAGAAGGTCACGCGCTCCGCGGCGGAACGCGTGAAGAAGGTCCACCTCGAGCTCGGCGGCAAGGACGCCTTCATCGTCTGTGACGACGTCGAGCTAACCGTCGCCGCCAGGGGGGCCGTGTACGCCGCCTATCTCAACGCCGGGCAGGTCTGCACCTCGGCCGAGCGTTTCTACGTATTTCCGTCGGTGTACGAGGATTTCGTCGAGGCTTTCGTGGAGGAGACCCGCAAGCTGGTGGTTGGAGATCCGATGGAAGAGAACACCGATATCGGCCCCCTGGTGCGCGCCGTGCAGCGCGAGAAGGTCGAAGCGCAGCTTGCCTCGGCCCGGGGCGCAGGCGCCCGCGTCCTTGTCGGCGGCGACCACGGAACGTTCGACCGCGGCTTCTTCCTCACCCCCACCGTCGTGGTGGACGTGCACGAGTCGATGGATGTGATGAGCAAGGAGACGTTCGGGCCGGTAGCTCCGATCGCGAAGGTGTCCTCGCTGGACGACGCGATCGAGCGGACGAACTCCTCCGAGTACGGCCTCGGCGCGAACGTATACACGCGGCGGCTCGACTACATGCTGCAGGCGATGGAGGAGATCGAAGCGGGAACCGTGTGGTTCAACGACCCCCTGACCGACAACGAGGCCGCGCCCTTCGGTGGGATGAAGGCTTCGGGCATCGGACGCGAGCTGGGCCCCGAGGGCCTCGACGACTTCCGTCAGTCGAAGCACGTGCACATCGACACCAAGATGGACCTGAAGCCCTGGTGGTATCCGTACTCGGAATACGTGCGTCACCAGGCCGAGCACGGCACCGCGCCCGGGTAGGGCCGCATGGCAGAGGTCGTGCTCGAGGACGTCTCCAAGCACTTCAAAGAGACGATCGCGGTCGACAATCTTTCGCTGCGCGTCGAGGAGGGAGAGTTCTTCTCGCTCCTCGGACCTTCTGGATGCGGGAAGACGACGACGCTGCGGATGATCGGCGGTTTCGAGGAACCCACCGACGGACGGATCCTCCTCGGCGGCACGGACGTCACCAACGTTCCTCCGTATCGACGTGACGTCAACACGGTCTTCCAGTCCTACGCGCTGTTCCCGCATCTCGACGTCTTCGAGAACGTCGCCTACGGCCTGAAAAGAAAAGGCGTCGCCAAGGATGGGATGAAACAGCGCGTCGAGGACATGCTCTCGCTCGTCGACCTACCGGGGTTCGGGCGCCGGCGAGCGAACCAGCTCTCCGGCGGTCAGCAGCAACGGATCGCGCTGGCTCGAGCACTCGTGAACAAGCCTCAGGTTCTGCTCCTCGATGAACCGCTCGGCGCGCTCGACCTCAAGCTCCGCAAGCAGATGCAGCTCGAGCTCAAGCGGATCCAGTCGGAGGTCGGCATCACCTTCATCTACGTCACGCACGATCAGGAAGAGGCCATGACGATGTCGGACCGGATCGGCGTGATGAGTGGCGGTCACCTCGAACAGGTAGGTGCGCCCCAGGCCGTCTACGAGCTCCCCGCGACCGAGTTCGTCGCGTCCTTCCTGGGGGCCTCCAACCTGCTGCAAGGGGAGGTCGAGAGCACGAACGGTGCGCTCGCCACGGTGCGCCTGGCGGCGGGCTCCCTCGTGACGCTGCCCGAACGCCGCCTTCCGGCGCGGCGGGGCCCCGTACGCGTGGGCGTGCGGCCGGAGAAGCTGACGATAGGCCCGGCCGGAAACGGCACGGGACAGAGGAACAACTCCATCGAGGCCACGGTGACGATCTCCACCTATACGGGGGTGGCGACGACTTACGAATGCGCGACCGACGACGGAGCCACCGTGATCGTCTACGCGCAGAACCTCGGCACGATGGACCGACAGGTGGCCGCGGGCCAGCGGGTCCGACTCACATGGGATGCCGAACACACATTCGCAGTGGAAGCGAGAGGAGGAACATGATGGACGAGCACGAGTTGTTGCGGGCCTCGCTGTCGCGTCGCGATCTGCTGCGACGGATGGGCCTGGGGGCCGGGGCGCTGTCGTTGACGGCCTTCCTGGCCGCCTGCGGCGTGGAGGGCGAGGACGATGACAGCGGGGGTGGAGAGCAAGACACGCTCACCACCACGAAGGTCGCAGGTGAGCTGCAGTTCGCGAACTGGCCTCTCTACATCGATCGCAAGGGCAAGCGCAGGCCCACGATCGAGGACTTCGAGGCGGCGACCGACATCGACGTCGAATACAAGGAAGTCATCCAGGACAATGAGAGCTTCTACGGCACCATCAGGGAGCCCCTCGCCAGCGGACAGCCCACCGGCTGGGACATGATCGTCGTTACCGACTGGCTGATCGCAAAGATGGCACGGTTCGACTACCTGGAGACGCTCGATCACGCTCGACTCGGAAACTTCGCCGACCACGCCGGTGAGGTCTACAAGGATCCCGTGTACGACCCCGGCAACGCGCACAGCCTCCCGTGGCAGTCGGGGATCACCGGCATCGGCTACAACCCCAAGCTGACCGGCCGCAAGATCACGAGCATCGACGACCTCTTCGATCCGGAGTTCAAGGGGCGGGTCGGCATGTTCACCGAGATGCGGGACACGATGAACCTCGCGCTCTTGAACCTGGGAGTGGAGCCCCAACAGGCAACCCTCGAGGACGCGGAGGCCGCCCAGCAAAAGCTTCTCGAGCAGCGAGAACAAGGCATCGTCCGCAAGTACTATGGCAACGAGTATGCAGACGCACTGCTGCGCGAAGACCTTGCGCTGACGATGGCATGGTCGGGGGACGTCTTCCAGCTCCAGTTCGACAAGCCCGAGCTCGAGTTCGTCGTCCCCGACGAGGGAGCGATCCTCTGGGTGGACAACATGGCGATCCCGCAAGACGCGGAGCACCCGATCGACGCGATGGAGTTCATGAACTTCGTGTACGACCCGGATATCGCCGCGCAGATCGCGGGATGGGTGAACTACATCTGCCCGGTGCCCGAGGCGCAGGAGATACTCGAAGGCGAGGGCGGCTTCTTCAAGAAGGTCGCGCAGAGCCCGCTGGTCTTCCCCACGCCGGAGATGGAGTCGCGACTGTTCCATTACAAGGACCTCGACGACGAGGAAGAGCAGGCGTGGAACGACCTCTTCCAGGAAGTGATCCAGGGTTGAGGTGTCGGATCCGTACAGGGACCTGAGAGACCACTCGGCTATGTGATGACGACCACCGAAGCGGATACCGTTCCGCGGGCCGCTGCGCCGCGGGGCCGCTGGCGCGGCCTGGTCGGATATCTGCTCACTCTTCCCGGCGCCGTGTGGCTTGCCCTTTTCTTCGCGGTCCCCATGGCCGCGATGTTCTCTCTGAGCCTCCAGGAGGGATCGCTCGAGACCGGCTACCGGCTCACGTGGCACTGGGAGAGTTACACGGATGCGCTGTCGAAGTACGACACGCAGATCGTGCGCTCTCTCATCTACGGGCTCATCGTCACCTTTGCCACGCTCGTCATCAGCTACCCGATGACGTACTGGATCGCGTTCCGGGCCGGCCGCAGGAAAAACCTCTTCCTCCTTCTGATCCTGCTCCCGTTCTTCACGCCGTTCCTGATCCGCACGCTGTCGTGGCAGCTGATCTTGGCCGACAACGGGATCATGCTCGGGACTCTGAAGGACTGGGGCCTGGTCTCCGACACCTTCCGCGTTCTGGCAACACCCTTCGCGGTGATGAGCGGCATGACCTACAACTTCCTGCCGTTCATGGCGCTGCCTCTGTACGTGGCTCTCGAACGTCTCGACCCGGCGCTGCTCGACGCGGCGTACGACCTGTACTCGACGCGCCGCCAGGCGTTCCTGCACGTGATCTTTCCCCTATCGCTGCCGGGGGTGTTCGCGGGATCGCTTCTGACGTTCATTCCGTCGGTGGGTGATTTCATCGACGCCGAGTTTCTGGGCAGCGTCAACACGACCATGATCGGCACAGTGATCAAGGACGAATTCCTCAAGTTCACGGACTACCCGGAGGGCGCCGCCATCTCGTTCCTGCTCATGGCCGGAATTCTGATCGGGGTTGCGGTCTACGCCCGCCTGTTGGGCACCGAGGAGCTGACGGGATGAGGCGCAAGGGCTGGCTCCTCCCCGCGTATACCGGGCTCGTGCTCGCCTACCTGTTCATCCCGATCGCGGTCATGATCCTCTTCGGCTTCAACGACCCGAGGGGCCGCTTCAACTTCGTCTGGCAGAGCTTCACCCTCGACTGGTACCGGCCTTCGACGCTGTTCGAGATCCAGGACCTGACGCTGGCGTTGAAGAACTCGCTCGTGATCGCCGGCATCAGCACGCTCGTGGCCACGATCTTCGGAACGATGATGGCGCTGGCCCTGAGCCGCTACCGATTCCGCGCTCGGTCCGCGTTGAACCTGGGGATCTTCATCCCGATGGCGACGCCGGAGGTCACCCTGGGTGCTTCGCTGCTCGCGTTCTTCGTGACCGTCAACATCGCTCGCGACATCAAGACCATAGTGATCGCGCACATCGCGTTCTCGATCTCGTACGTCGTGGTAACCGTCAAGGCGAGGACGTCCGGGTTCGACAGGTATCTCGAGGACGCCGCCCAGGACCTCGGCGCGACGCCGTGGACGACGTTCTGGACGGTGACCTTCCCGCTTATCTTCCCCGGGATCCTCGCCGCCGGACTGCTCGCCGCCGTCCTCTCGATAGACGACTATGTCGTGACGAGCTTCAACGCGGGCCCGGACACCACGTTCCCCTTATGGGTTTACGGTGCCTCGCGTATCGGTGTGCCGCCCCAGGTGAACGTCATGGGAACGCTGATCTTTATGGTGGGCGTGATCTACGTAGTCGTGAGCCTATTGCGGGCGCGGGAGCGTTCCTCTCCTCTAAGGATAGGTTGAACGCCGGCACGCACAGGAGGATGCGATGGCTCAGAACGTTGCCCAGAAACTGATCTCTTCGCACCTGGTCTCCGGCGACATGACACCGGGCGCCGAGATCGGCCTTCGCATCGATCAGACCTACACGCAGGATGCCACCGGAACGCTGGTCATGCTCGAACTCGAGGCCCTGGAGCTCGACCGCGTCAAGACCGAACTGTCCGTTCAGTACGTGGATCACAACCTTCTCCAAACGGATTCGCGCAACGCCGACGACCACGAGTTCCTGTACAGCGCGTGCCGGCGGTTCGGCATCTGGTACTCGAAACCGGGAAACGGCGTCGGCCATCCCGTGCATCAGGAGCGGTTCGGGATCCCCGGCAAGTCGATGGTGGGCTCTGACAGCCACACGTGCGCCGCGGGCGCTATCGGCATGCTCGCGATCGGCGTCGGTGGCCTCGAGGTCGCGATGGCGATGACCGGCGAGCCCCTGTACATCAAGATGCCCGAGATCTGGGGTGTCAGGCTGACCGGGAAGCTCCCCCCATGGGTGAGCGCGAAGGACGTCGTGCTCGAGATGCTGCGCCGTCACGGCGTGAAGGGGGGCCGAGGGCGCATCGTCGAGTACCACGGCGACGGGCTCGACGGCCTCACTGCGATGGACCGGCACGTGATCGCGAACATGGGCGCGGAGCTAGGCGCCACGACCACGGTGTTCCCATCCGACAACGAGGTGCGTCGGTTCCTCCGCAAACAGGGACGCCACGACGACTGGGTGGAGCTCGTTCCCGACGATGGTGCGACCTACGACGTAAACGAGGAGATAGACCTATCCAGGCTGGAACCGCTGATCGCGACGCCCTCGAGTCCGGGAAACGTCGTCCCGGTCGGAGACGTCGCCGGCGAGCAGATCCACCAGGTGGTCGTCGGCTCGTCCGCGAACCCGGGGCTGAGGGATTTCGGCATCGTCGCGATGACCGTCGAAGGCAAACACTCGCACCCGCGCGTCTCCTTCGACATCAACCCGACGTCGCGGCAAACTCTCGAGACCCTCATCGGCATGGGACTGCTGGCGTCGCTGGTCCGCGCCGGCGCGCGGATCCATCAGTCGGGCTGCCTGGGGTGCATCGGCATGGGCCAGGCGCCCGGCAGCGGGCAGAAGAGCCTACGGACGATGCCCCGCAACTTCCCGGGTCGGTCGGGAACCCCCGATGACCTCGTGTACCTGTGCTCCCCGGAGACCGCTGCGGCCTCGGCGCTGACCGGCGAGATCACCGATCCACGTGCCCTCGAGGACCTTTACGACATGACCTATCCGGTTTTCAGGGAGCCCGAGGAGCTGAGCATCAACACGGAGATGCTCGTTGCTCCCCCGGCCTCGGGGAAGGACGTCGAGCTGGTGAAGGGACCGAACATCGCGTCGCTGCCGGAATTCGACCCCCTTCCCGACGAGCTCGAGCTTCCCGTGCTCCTCAAGGTCTCGGAGGACGTCTCGACCGACGAGATCATGCCTGCCGGGCAGCGGGTGCTCCCCTATCGCAGCAACATCCCGAAGATGTCCGAGTTCGTCTACGTTCAGATCGACGAGACGTACACCCATCGTGCCCGCGACCACCAGGGTTCCGGGCACGCGATCGTCGGGGGGCACAACTACGGGCAGGGATCGAGTCGCGAGCACGCGGCGATCGTTCCCCGCTACTTGGGATTGCGAGCGGTCCTCGCGAAGAGCTACGCGCGCATCCATTGGCAGAACCTCGCGAACTTCGGGATCCTCGGTCTCGAATTCGCCGACGAGGCCGATTACGAGGACGTCGACCGGGACGACGTCCTCGTCCTCCACAACCTCCGCAAGCAAGTCGAGAACGCCGATCGCAAGATCGAGGTCGAGAACGCGACCAAGGGCAGGTCCTACTCCCTCACGCACAACCTCTCGCCGCGACAGGTCGAGATGGTTCTCGAAGGGGGCCTGATCCCGGTCAAGAAGAAAGAGCTCTAACGCCGTTCTGATCGCCTCAGCTGTCGCTATGACGTAGCTGCGGCGATCACTTCGCTAGGAGGAGGCGACGGTCTTGCAGTACTCGGACAGCGCCTCGACACAGCGATCGACGTCCTCCTCCGAGTGCTGCACGGAGATCGTCCACTGCTCGTCCTTGCCCGGTGTCATGTAGATGCCGCGGTTGACGACGAAGTACCAGTAGGCGTCGAATAGCGCGTCGTCGATCTCTTTGAAGTCGCGGTACGCCTCCAGCGGCCGGTCTCGGAAGGTGATCGAACCCTTGCAGCCGAGGTCGATGGTGACGGCGGGGACGCCGGCGGCGTCGAGGACGTCCTGACAGCCCTGCGCCAGGCGGGTGCCGAGCTTCGCGAGGTGCTCGTAGGCGTCCGGCGTCAAGACCTCGGTCACGGTCGCGAGCCCCGCGGCCATGGACAAAGGGTTGCCGTTGAAGGTTCCCAGCGCGGCGACGCCGTGCTTGATCTCGTCCATGATCTCGGCCCTGCCCCCGAACGCGCCGACCGGGGTGCCGCCGCCGATCGCCTTCGC
>JBOGWZ010000014.1:0-14953 GCA_050694075.1 Actinomycetota bacterium
CTCGAGGACCATGCGGACGGCCCTCTCTCGGATCTCACGTGGGTACTGCCTCGGTCTGGTCATGGTCCCCACCTTTCCAGGCTCGGGACCCTCCATCAAACCCGGGGCGCTTCACTCGACACGCCACAGCCCAATTGAACTAGGCAAAGACGTAATCACTGTCGATGCCAATGACGCGCCCTGCGCCTACCAACTGAAAGGGCACCCCGGAGGCCGCCTGACCCTTCAAGGCTTGAGAGAGATCCAGCCACAATTGCATGAGCTGACCAGCCTTGCCATCCCTTTTCCCGAGCTCCGCCATGTGCACCACAGATCCTTCCTCGTGACCAACGGCCTCGTCGAGGAAGAAGCCACACTGGCTATCGAACAGATGAACGCGGCCAATGAGACGGACGGCTACCCGGAGCGTCGGCTTGAGGTTATCCAGCGGGGTGACCTTCTCGCGATGGCATCCCGGCTCGGTCATTCCCTGTGGCCGACCGAGATCCAGCAAACCCATCTGCTCCTCGAGATGCTGGTTGAGAGAGGTGACGGGCTCTACGAATTCGAAAGAGCGAATCGAATGCTTCGTGCCATCCTTGGCCTTGAGGCCGGAGCCCGTCCCAATTGGTCAGCTGCTGAGGTCAGGAGAAGAATCACCAGCGCGGCGATCCTAGTCTCCCTCTCCCTCAAGAATTACGACGCTCGACAGAATCACTTCGCGTCCATCTCCGCATGGGTCCAGTTTTCAGCAGCCGCAATCGCTGCGTGTGAGCGCTTCCAGATCAGCTTCGAGAGAAACGCGCGCGCTGCCGTGGATATCGCCTTGATAGGAATCCGGGACGCGCTTATTGACCTTGCCCGGGAGGCTCTCGAGAGGGACCCCCCGCTGGTCGAGGGTGACGTCATGCTTGACGCGGCCTTCTATCGGGCGCGATATACGCTCGTGCTCGGGCTGCTGTCTCTCCTTTGGTTCTGGTGCGAGGAAGAGGGTTGGCCGGATGATCTCGCGCGCGAAGAACTGGAAGCGTTTCTTCACGAAGGCAGGGCGCAACTCTATCTGTGGGGTGAAGCCGCGATCCCACAGATCTTGGCGTACTACTGGTTCTGGCGAAGGACAGAGTCGGGGGGACGGGTCGATGGACTTCTCTTGCAGCTCCTGACTGCCACCGTGGAGACCACCGCGAATAAGGAGCCGAAGGGCCTGCCGTCACCTTACTGGAGTTTCGAAGACGTCACTCGGCACGCGCTCGCTCCAATCCTTGGCTTTGACCAAGATCCGATGGCCGAGGAAACCACCGGCCGCATGTCCTTCTTCGCAGAGTCGCTCCTACATCTGTTGGTGCGAACGAACTGGAAGCAGGTCTGTCGCCAGGTGTGGCCTGACGTGTCCCGGATTCAATTCGTTGAGTTCCGGCCGCGCAGCCGATGGGAGTACTGCCTGTCCTTCAGCGAGCACGGGCGCTACCGACAAGTCCAACCACCCATGAGGAAGGAGTGGTCGGACCTGATCGAGGAGGCACGTTCAATTCGTTGCGAGCAGGCGCCCGAACCCCTTATTGGCCGACCAATGCTCCATGCCTTGTTCGTGGTGCTCTTTCCATACCGGGCTTCCCCGGAGGTCGTACGTACGTTGTCCCGTGCTTTCAATCGCGCTTGGCTCATCCCGCCCCCCGTCGACGCTTGACGGGACGCGGCAGGCTACGGACCGGCAAGCTACGGTCGCATCTTGTCTCCCGGGGAGGCCAAGGCATGTCTCTTTGCAACTACATCGGCCGCCAGCTCCGCGTACCGCCTCACCATCGCGTAGGAGGTATGGCCGAGGAGTTGGCGGAGGGATTCGAGGTCGCCGCCGTTGCGGAGGAACTCACGGGCGAAGGCTCGGCGCAAGTCGTGGGCCGAGACGCGGCCGTCGCGGACGCCGGCCTTCCGAGCACACGCCTTGATGATCTCGTCGATCCGCTTCCGGCTGATCGGTCGGCCGTCACGTCCGGGGAGCAGGAACTCGTCCTCCCCCAGCTTGGCGGTGACCAGGTAGCGGCGTAGCCAGCGGAGTGCCTGGAAGCCGAAGGGGACGATCCTCTCCCGGCGGCCCTTCTCCACCACACGGATGCGGCGTTCTCGGAGATCGATGTCCTCGACTCGGATCCCTCGGAGGGCCGACACCCGGATCCCGGTGTCGATGAGGAGAAGCATGATCACGATGTCCCGCAGGCCTGTCCCGCTCCGGCGTCCGGGCACCTTGAGCATGGCTCGGCACTCCTCAGCGGTCGGCGCCCACATCACCTTCTGGGGCACCCGCGGCTTCCCGAACTGGTCGAAGGGGTTCGGTCCCGGGTGGACCTCCTCGCCGATCAGGAACGTCGTGAAGCCTTTCCCGACCTGCCAGTAGCCGAGGATCGTCTGAGGCTCGAGCGGCTTCCCCCTGTGCGTCAAGCCACGGAGCACCGTGAACAAGCGAGACACCGTGCGCCTCGTCAGCTCCTCCGGATGGCCGACGTCGATGGCCTCGAGGTGCTGGATGAGCCGGTTTCCGCGGTCGCGGTACCACTCGAGCGTTCGGGCCGTGAGGCCTCGGGCCTCACAGTCGGCGAGGTAGCACTCAAGCCACACGGTCAGATCCAGCTCGGGCTCGCGGCGGGCTCCGATGTGGGCGACGGCCTGGCTCATCGGGCCTCGCCGCCTCCCAGGGCAGTCAGCGCGATCCTCACCTCGCCACCGACGACCAACCAGATCTCCCCAACGGGATCGGACAGCGCGTCAGCGGCGGTCGCGGTGGCGATGGGCATCCCGGCGCCGGCGAGAACCTTTCGCGCCTCGACCTCACGCCTCTGTGTCGGAAACACGAACAGGAGCGCGTCCGGTGCGTCGGGGAACCGAGCAACGCGGTGGTACCCGACGAGCTTCCCTTCGAGCTGGGCGAGGTTCTCGGTCCCCCGGTCCATCTCCAGGAAGAACCGAACCGATCCGGCCGGCCACCAGACGGCCCCGAGGCCGTCCGGCCGCACGAGGCCGCCCCAGACGTGGGCACACTTGCCCTCGCTCCACCACTCGGCGAGGCGGAATCCCGTCCGGCTTCGGCACGCACGCGCCAGCCGGCTGAAGAACCCGTTGATCGCCAGCAGATGGGCAAGGCGCTGGTTATAGGCGAGGCCGCGCAGCCGATCCAGACGCACCGGCAACTCCTTGGGCTCCACTCCCCTGTAGGCAGCGACGATCTCGATTCCGACTGGGCCGAGGATGTAATGGAACGGGCTCGACCCGGGCGACCTCGGAAGCCGGAAGCGCTCCAACACTCCGAGCTCAACGAGCTTGAGGAGACGTCGCCGTGCTCGTCTGACGGCATCGAAGTGGAGGTTAGTGATCTGCTCGATGGTGAGCACCTTGTGGTCGTAGAGGTCCAGGCAGATGTTCCGATCCCTGTCGGTAATGGCCCGGCGGTTGTCCAGAGCGATCGCGGAGGGGCGAGAGCGCGGAAGCGCTCGAGTCCCGACGCTAGTTCTGGAACCGACCGGCCCACTCATCGGGCAGCGCCACCTCCCGTTCCGCTCTCATCGGGGTGGGCCGCTCTTGGGCGGCCCCCGGACATGCCCACCGAGGGGCCCACCGAACGACCCACCAAGCGCTCCCGGTCAGCGTTGGGAAGAAGCCACAGCTCGGGCCTGGCGTGCCGGGTCTTGATCTCTTCGTCGACCTCTTCCCGCCTCCGGGCGAACCGCCGGCTGGCCTCGCGTACCTCCCCCGCCCGGGTCCTCGACCCAGAAGCAGGCGGCGCCGTTCGGAAGGTGAACGCCGCCTGCTGCCCTCCGCCCACGCATGGACGGCAAGCGGCCTGGAACGCCGAGAGATGCGACAGGTCGAACGCGCTGAGCTTCGGGGCGAAATGGGGCTCAAGGTGGCGGGCGTCATCGGGAGAGCACGTGAACACGACCTTGGTCCGGGCGTTGGCGTCCAGCGCTTCCCGCACGTCGGAGGGGAGCTGACCGCGGTGCTGGTGGGCCAGCACCAGCGACAACCGGTAGCCGCGGGCCTCGGCAGCGAGGTCCTCGAACGAGCGCGGCAGGGCCAGGTAGTTATGGACCTCGTCCACGTAGAGCGTCGTGTCGGGCCGCTCTGTCTCCGGGAGGGCTGCCCGGCGCATGCACGCCTGCCAGACGCGCGCGATGACGAACATCCCCAGGAGGCGCGACGTGTCCTCGCCGACCGTTCCCTTGGGCACTCGGACCAGGAGGAGCCCTCCGGAGTCGAGGAAGTCGCCGACGTCGAGAGGCGGATCCGCCTGCCCGAGGATGGCGCGCACGGATCCTCGCAGGAGGAAGGCCCCGAGCTTGTTCATCAGGGGCGCGAACTGGTTCATCCGCTGCTGCTCCGGCATCCGCTCGTAGACGCTCAGGAATCGATCCACGTCCGCGGTTCCCCCGAGGCGTTCTCGGATGGCGTGGCGCCACCGGTAATCCGTGAGCAGGACCGGCACCTCGGCCAGCGTGGTCCCCGGGATCTGCATCAGAGTGAGACAAGCGGATCGCATGATGTGGTCGGTGCGCGGACCCCAGTACGGCCCGTAGATCCGGCTGAAGATCGACAGCACCTGATCCGCCACCAGGTCCGGATCACCGCCGGTCAGCACATTCAGACCGACCGCCCAGTTCCGGTCGTCGGGGTCGATCACGCAGGCGCGCTGCTCGGCACCGCGCGGGAGCCGCTCGAGGACGGCCTCCACGAGGTCGCCCTTGGGGTCGATGACGACGGCGGAACGGCCTGCCTCAGCGTCCTGCAGGACGAGATTGGCGAGGAGCGTCGACTTTCCGGTCCCCGTCTCGCCGATAACGTGGACGTGGTGGCGTGCGTCCTCCACGGCAAGGGCAACGGGACCCGCGGCGCCGGGATGATCAGCCTCGCCGAGCACCCTGCCGGCCGTCGGCAGGGTCCGGGGTGGCGGGGCCGTGCGGGCCCCCGAGGCCTCGTATCCCGCGAGCGTTCCAGTGGCCGGAAGCGACGCGACGCGCGCCAACTCCGGTACCGACAGCAGATACGACCGGGAGAGCCTTCTCCCTCGGAGCGCGCGCAGTCCTCCGCGGATCCGACGGCGACGGAACCCGTTTCGGCCCTCGAACATGGCGAACGCACCCGCGAGCGCGTGGATGCGGCCGCGGCTCGTCCGGCGCGCCGACGTGCGGACGGCAATCCGGACGATGGTGTGCCACGCCGGAGCCCCCGCCTTCGTCATGATCGAACGGACGTCGCCCTCGCGTAGCGGATCCGGCGTGGGGCGCTGTGCGGACGACCCACGCCCGGCGCGCCAAGCCCGCCGTCCGGGCCGGACGCCAGCGCGGAGCGCCTGGGCGGCCCTCCACAGGCCGCGTCGGGCACGCGAAGTCGCGGGGCGGGCCACCACCTGGATGACGGTTCTGTCCGCCTGCTCTCTGTGGCCTGCAGCAGCGAGGGCCAGCTCCAGGGGGCCGTGCTTTGCCTCGCCGCCGATCGGAAACCAGACCCGGTCGGCGAGAACCAGCTCACATGCAGCGACGGCAGCTCCGTCCCGGCGCCGGATGACCGCGGCCGGGTCCTCGCCGCCCTCCTCGACCCGGGCACCCGGCCAGGCCACCTCGACCGCGCGTTCTACGAAGCCGGGGACAACCGTCTTCGGAACCCAGATGGAGACCTCAGCCTCACCGGAGGTCCCGACCACCTCCCAGGCGACGCGAGGCTGGCCTGAGACGACGCGCCGCCACCACGGCCGCAGGAGCGAGTGGAGGCCCATCCAAAGGACCTCAGCTCGTTCTGGATCCACGTCAGGGGGCGGACGGATGCGAAGGCGCCGGGCCCCAGCGGCGAGCCGCCGCTCCCTCCACCAACGCCACGCCAGCCGCAGTATCAGCGTGAGGACGACCAGAGCCAAGAGGGCGGCAGCGAGCGGCGCGAGGTCCGACAGGAAGTCCAGGACCATCTGCAGGAGGCGCTTGATGAACCTCCCCGGGTGGAACAAGAGCTCCTCAAGCCACTCCGGGAGCTCAGGGGGCTTGTCGTCCCCAGACCGCTTCTTTCTGGCCGCTGTCGAGAGCAGGGGTGGGAGGAAACCTTGGAGCCGCGAGCTCGTCATATGCCCAATGATGGGGAGGCGACCTCCCACCAATCTCCCACCAGCCTCCCGCCAACCTCCCACTTGATCGAGTGGGACGGCCCGACCTCCCACGAACCTCCCGCCAGCCTCCCGCCAACCTCCCACTTGTCGAGAGGGACGGCCGGTTCGCTGATCGAACGGGTCCTTGGGCATAGTCATAGGACCGATGGTCGGAGGTGGCACCTACAAAAATCCGACAAGAACCTGACAACGGCCCAGTGGGCTGGCGGGTTATCTCGCGTCAGATCCGTGTCGGGAATCTGTCGGGAATCTGTCGGTCTGCTGTCAGGTCGCGAAGTGCCTGGTCAGAGGCTTACAGGCTCGGGGACGGGCCTCGTTACTGCTCAAGTACCTCCGCCAGCTCAGCGACCACCCTGAGATCGTCCTCTCCGACATCGCGGAGAATGATCGGCTCGTACCCCGAAGCTGTCGTATCTGGAATCAGACGTATCTCCCGATGGCGCCAGGTACCGTCACCGAACTCCTCCTTGTCACTCTGCCAGACCTTGAGCGTGAAGGTCCCGCCGAGCTCCGGGTCGAGGATGGCGCGGTGCTCAACGAGGACCACACGACCCTGCCGTGACCCCTCCACAGGGTGCCGGAACACGCAGTAGGCGCCGTTGGGGATCCGACGATTCATCGACTCCCCTACCACCTGGGCAACGAACAACCCTGGAGCAGACCGGATGCGTCCGTTCGGGCGTACCCACGCCTCCGCCTCGACCGCCTTCTCCTCACTTCCCAGTGTCCCGGCCGCCGCTTTCAGGGACAGGAGCGGGATGCTGTTCTCGTACGGCCGAGCCTCGCCGTCTGCCACGACCTCGAAGGGACGGGCCCCCGCCGCCGGCTCCGCCTCCACCTGAGCGACCGCCTCCTCCGAGAACTCGAACCCGAGCTGGACCGCTTGCTCCAACACCGTCTGGGTGGCCTTCTCGGACTTGTCCGGCGGGTACCCGTGCTTCCGAAGGATGCGGCGGACCCATCGGCGAAGGTTCGCCCGCGCCGTCTCCTTGACGCTCCAGTCGATCGTCGCGTTACGACGAACCGTCTCTGTCAGTTCCCTCGCGATCATCCGCAGGTTCTCGTCTCCGAGCACGGCGACCGCGCTGTCGTTGGTCTCGAGGGCGTCGTAGAACGCCAGCTCCTCGTCGGTGAGGCCGAGCTCCTCGCCTCGCTGTTGGGCCTCACGCATCTGCCGGGCGAGCTCGATCAGCTCCTCGATCACTTGGGCAGTGGTGATCGCCCGAGCCTGGTACTTTCGGATCGCCGATTCCAGCATCTCCGAGAACGCCTGCGACTGGACCACGTTCCGGCGGGCTCGCGTCTTGATCTCATCGTTGAGAAGCTTCTGGAGGAGTTCCACGGCGAGGTTGCGATGCGGCATCTCCCGCACCTCGGCCAGGAACTCATCGGAGAGGATGCTGATGTCGGGCTTGCTCAGGCCTGCCGCCTCGAACACGTCGATCACGCCCTCGGGGGCAATCGCCTCGGACACGATCTGCTTGATGGCGTGGTCGAGGTCCTCTTCGGGAGTGCGCTTCCCCCGTTCGGTCTTCACGAGCGCGGCCTTGACCGCCTGGAAGAACGCGACCTCGTCGCGGATCGACAGAGCCTCCTCCCGAGGGACGGAGAGTGCGAAGGCCTTCGAGAGCTCCATCACGGCCTTGACGAATCGATCCTTGCCGTCGGGCTGCTCCAGGACGTGCTCCTGCGCCGCTGGAAGCATCCGCATCTTCTCGGCGGCCGAGCCGGCGAGGTATGCCGAGTAGTCGAACCCGTGGAACATGTCGCGGCACACCTCGAACCGCGCCAGCATGACGGCCACAGCCTCGTTCTGATTGACCGCAGCCTCGCCCTTGCCTCCGCTATCGCTGTAGAGGGCGAGCGCCTTGCGCAGGTCGTCGGCCAGCCCGAGGTAGTCGACCACCAGCCCCCCTGGCTTGTCCTTGAAGACCCTGTTCACCCGAGCGATGGCCTGCATCAGGGTGTGGCCCCGCAGCGGCTTGTCCACGTACATGGTGTGCAGGCTGGGGACGTCGAACCCCGTCAACCACATGTCCCGGACGAGCACGACCTTGAACGGGTCGTCCGGGTCCTTGAACCGCTGAGCGATGGCCTCCCGCCCGCGCTTGCTCCGGATGTGCTGTTGCCAGTGAGGGTCATCCGAAGCCGATCCCGTCATGACAACCTTGATCTGGCCGTCGTCGTCGGAGTCCGAGTGCCAGGCCGGGCGCAACTTCACGATCTGGTCGTACAGGTCGACGCAGATGCGCCGGGACATGCACACGACCATAGCCTTGCCCTCCATCACCTCGAGTCGCTTCTCGAAGTGCTCGACGAGGTCCTGAGCGACCAGTTCCAAGCGCTTGTCGCTGCCCACGACCGCCTCGAGCTGGGCCCATTTGCTCTTGAGGCGCTCCTTGCGGGCCACCTCCTCGCCCTCGGTGACCTCCTCGAAGTCCTCGTCGATCTTCGGCTTCTCGGCCTCGGAGAGGTCGAGCTTGGCGAGCCGGCTCTCGTAGTAGATGGGGACGGTCGCACCATCCTCCACGGCCCGTCGGACGTCGTAGATGTCGATGTAGTCGCCAAAGACGGCCCTGGTGTCGCGGTCGTCGAGCTCGACCGGTGTGCCCGTGAACCCGACGAAGGTGGCGTTTGGGAGGGCCTCCCGAACGTTCTTGGCGAATCCCTCGATGAATCCGTACTGGCTGCGATGCGCCTCGTCAGCGATGACGACGATGTTCCGACGGTCGGAGAGCTGCGGGAAGGTGTCGCCCTTCTCCTCGGGGAGGAACTTCTGAATCGTGGTGAAGATGACGCCGCCCGAGGCCCTGGTGAGCTCCCGCCGCAGCTCGGCACGATGGGCGACCTGGATGGGCGCCTGGCGCAGCAGCTCCTCGCAGGAGGCGAACACGCCGAAGAGCTGGTCGTCGAGGTCGTTGCGGTCGGTGATGACCACGATCGTGGGATTCTCGAGCTCGGGGGCGAGTACGAGCTTCCCGGCGAAGAAGGCCATGGTGAGGCTCTTGCCGGAACCCTGCGTGTGCCAGACGACCCCTCCGCGCCCATCGCCTTCGGGGTCGGCCGCCTGGATCGTGGTCGCCAGCGCCTTCCGAGCGGCATGGAACTGGTGGTAGCCGCCGATCACCTTGCGGGCGTCGGCGTCGTCCTGGAACGCCACGAAGTGGCGGACGAGGTCGAGGAACCGGCCCTTATCGAAGACTCCCTTCGCCAGGACCTCCAAGCGATTGGCCGTGTCCGGCGCCAGCTCCGCGCCCTCGATCGTCCGCCAAGGCAGGAACCACTCCCGCGGTGAGGTCAGCGACCCGATGCGCGCATCGACCCCGTCAGAGACCACGACCACCTCGTTGTAGCCGAGGAGCGAGGGGATCTCCTGCTTGTAGGTCTGTACCTGACGGTAGGCGTCCCAGATGTCGGCGTCCTCGTCTGCCGGGTTCTTCAGCTCCACCAGGCCAAGGGGCAGGCCGTTCACGAACACGACGACGTCGGGCCGGCGAGGGCTGCGTTCGTGGACGGTGAACTGGTTCACGATCAGCCAGTCGTTGTTCTCCGCGTTCTCGAAGTCGATCAGGCGCACATGGACCCCGCGGATCCCGCCTCCTTCGCGGGCAACCTCGACCTCGATGGGATCGATCAGCATCCGGTGGAAGGCTCGGTTGTTCACAACCAGGGAGAGGGACTCAGTGCGAAGTACCTTCTTAAGTGCCTCTCTCCTAGCCGGAGCTGGCACGCCTGGGTTGAGTCGATCGATCGCGTCCCGCAGGCGTCCAGCGAGGACGACCTCCTGATATCCGGTCCGCTCCGCGGCGGGCATTCCGGGCGCGATGTCACCGCCGACGCGAGCCTCGTAGCCGACATCAGCAAGCCACTCCATCAGGGCGGCTTCGGCTACCGACTCGTCGAATCCGGGAATCGGATCAGGTTCCATCCGGATGCTTCTCCGTGTGCGTCTCGAAAAGGAACCTGGCTACCGTTGCTGCGGCCCCGACCGCCAGTTTCGCATGGCGCGCCCCCAAGCTGGTGGCGCTGCCGTGCTTGCCGTGGCCGGTCCCATAGAGGCCTCGTAGCTCCGCAAGACCATTGCCAATCGCTCCGAGGTTGCTCAGGAGCCGCTTGACGACGTCCGCACCGCGAGCGCCCTCCTGGACGCCTTCAGGAACAAGACTGAGTTCTCTGAGCGTCGCCTTCGTCAGCGCTGCAACGTCAGGCGTGCCCTCTAGTGCCTTGCCCCTATCCGCAAGGATCGTCCTGCAGCACGTCTCAATGAGCTCCTTCGCCGTCCCAATGGCGAGGCTGGGGTCGTCGTCGACGGACGCCTCCAGCCGGCGAATCTGCTCGGCAAGGTGAGTCGCGTTTCGAATCCTTGCATGCTCCTTCAGCGGAGCCAGATTTGGCCCGCCAGCGAGAAGCCGACTGGCAATCTGGCGACACTTCTCCGCAAGCTCCTTGCTTTCGCTACTGGGTACGGCAGGTACCGCTGCGGCGTAGTCGGTCATCGCAAGAATTAGGGTCGCCACCGCGTGGTCGGGCTCCACCCGCCAGAAGGCACGTAGTTTCTTCGCCTTCGAGGTTCCTTCCGTTGTGTACTTCTCCGCATGAATGTCGAGGCCTACAGCCTCCAGAACGAACTCGCCGAAAGTGCGGTCCGAGAAATCCAAAACGTAGCCGCTCGACATGCCGAGGAACTCTTCGAGATTCCGCCGGTCTGCTGCGGATAGAGAGCTCACGAGACCTTCTCCTCAGCGACTGGTTCTACGTCCTTGATTCGGAGCTCGCCAGAGATGAGCTTGGGGAGCAGTGTGTCCCGCAGCGCGGCCAGGTTGGCAGACTCATTCTCTAGAGCTTGAATGCGATCAAGCGCTGAGCTCGCTAGAGAGTCGAACTGGTCGACGAGTCCGCCGAGCGGCCATGCAAAGCTGTAGGAAGGCACCGCCTCCTTCGCGAGGTGGAGAACTGTCGTGCCCGTGGTGTAAGCGTACGTGTGAGCCACGAACGCTTCCGTTCCACACAGGAAGTACAGAAACGCGCGCGTCATGCCTGAACGGCGAGGACGCACTATCAACGTATCCAGAGACGCAACCAGCGTTCGGTACCCATTCGTCCCGCGAACGATTGCAGGGCGGCCGATGACCTCGGCCGCCTGCGTCACATCTGTGCCAGCAATCACCAGCTCCCCTGGCTGGACGACCTGATCAGGTTTGTATGAGCCGGAGAACGACTTCAGCCCGTCTGGACGGTAGCCACCGCCCCTGGCGAAGGATTTCAGCGTAACAAGCGCGGTGTCAGACGGGACAAGCTCGTCGCTCCTATATGAGCAGCCTTTGATCGTCTCGATCATTTCCCCCAGGCGTCTGACTTCCCACCCATCTGGAATGTCGCCGAGCTCGGAAGCCGCGAGCCGGTCGGGGAAGAGGTCTGCGAGGTGATTGGGGAGGCCGGGATCGCGGCCTTTGGCCTTGGCGCGGACAGGATCGAAGTCCACGAACCATGACTTGAAGATCGCCCGGGCGATCCCCTCGAGCGTCTCGCCCATGCGTCGGTTCAGCTCGATCTTGTCATCAAGCGTCCCGAGAACATGCGCGATGGCGCGCTGTTCAGACGTGTCAGAAGGGATTCTGACTCGAGCTTGATGAAGATGATTACGGTTCAGTCCCGGTACAGCGGCCTTGTCCGAGTACGCAAGGAAGTCCAAGCCTCGCAGGAAGTAACTGATGAAGCGCGGATCGTTTGCTTTGAAGTCACGCACGTAGAGGGTGGTGTTGAGGGGCCAGAAGTCATCCCGAATGAAGAAGACTTGCCCAAGTGTTCCATATCGTCCTGTGACTACCCCTGGCCCCTTGACTGCCGCTTCCTCGTGGAAGTCCGTCACCCCGGAAGACGAAACGAGCGGTACTGAACCCGCGCGCCGATTCTGCTGCGGCAGGTCATATCCACGCTTCAATTCGATGACATCGCCGAGCGCGCACTCCCGCCACTCACCCGCCATGTCCGAGCCTTTTCAGGTTGACGGCGATCGCGGCGTCGAGCTTCGCGCCCTCGGCCTGCTGCTCGAACAAAGCTGCGGTGAGGCGCTTCATCTTCTCGTCGAACGGCTCGGCGTCGTCCTCGGCGTCCTCAGCGCCCACGTACCGACCAGGAGTCAGGACGTGCCCATGCCGGCGAATCTCCTCGAGGGTCGCGGCCTTGCAGAAGCCCGGAACGTCCCCGTAGTCACCGTCCTTCCCGCGCCAGGAGTGATAGGTATCGGCGATGCGGGTGATGTCCTCGTCGGTCAGCTCCTTCTGCGTGCGGCTCACCATCATCCCGAGCTTTCGAGCGTCTATGAACAGCACCTCACCTCGGCGGTCGCGGAGCGGCTTTCCACCCTTCGTCGGCTTCCCGGACTTGTCCCGGGCGATGAACCAGAGACACGCGGGTATCTGGGTCCCGTAGAAGAGCTGGCCAGGCAGGGCGACCATGCAGTCGATGACATCGGCCTCCACGATGGTCTTGCGGATCTCTCCCTCCCCCGAGGTGTTCGACGACATCGAGCCGTTGGCGAGAACTAGGCCGAGCATCCCCGTCGGTGAGAGGTGATGGATCATGTGCTGCATCCACCCGAAGTTCGCGTTGCCGACCGGAGGCGGCCCGAAGCCCCAACGCTTGTCGTCTCGGAGACGGTCGCCACCCCAGTCGCTCATGTTGAACGGTGGATTGGCGAGGATGAAGTCCGCCTTGAGGTCGGGGTGCAAGTCGCTATGGAACGTGTCCGCGGCTCGGTCGCCGAGGTCGGCCTCGATACCGCGGATGGCGAGGTTCATCTTGGCCAGGCGCCAGGTGGTCGGGTTCGACTCCTGGCCGTAGATCGAGATGTCGCCGAGCCGTCCGCCGTGGGCGCGGATGAACGCCTCAGACTGCACGAACATCCCGCTGGATCCGCAGCACGGGTCGTAGACGCGCCCCCTGTAGGGCTCGATCATCTCTACGAGCAGCCGGACGATGTGGCGAGGCGTGTAGAACTCGCCAGCCTTCTTGCCCTCCTTCCCGGCGAACTGGCCAAGGAAGTACTCGTAAACGCGCCCGAGCAGATCCTGGGCGTGGTTCTCCCGTCCGCCGAGGCCGATCCCGGAGATGAGGTCGATGAGCTCTCCGAGCCTCCGCTTGTCGAGGACGGGGCGCGCGTAGTCCTTCGGCAGAACACCCTTCAGGGAGGGGTTCTCGCGCTCGATTGCCTCCATGGCAGCGTCGATCAGGGCGCCGATCTCGGGCTGCTTCGCGGCGGCCTGGAGTCTCTCCCAACGGGCCTCAGACGGGACCCAGAAGACGTGCTCGGCGCGGTACTCGTCGGGATCCTCGGGGTCTGCACCCTCGGTCTTCTGGAGGTCGAGAAGTTGCTGGTGACGGGCCTCGAAAGCGTCCGAGATGTACTTGAGGAAGATTAGCCCCAGGACCACATGTTTGTACTCCGCGGCGTCCATATGGCCGCGCATCTTGTCGGCCGCGGCCCACAGCGTGGCTTCGAGATTCAGCGGCTTGAACTTCTTCTTCTTCTCGCTGAGCCAGGCCTCGACCTCGGCCTTGTCGAAGACCAGGGTCTCGTAGCCTGAGAGTGGGGCTGGGAAGTCGCTGCCCTTCTTCTTCCGCCACTGCGTGACGGCCGGCACGGAGACGCCTGCCATGGCGGCGATCTCCTCCACGCCGAGGAGCGTGCCAACCGTCTGCTCCGCCACCATGCTCTCCTTAAGCCAGTTAAGGGCCTTGGGGACACGCTAGCTAAAGTCGCTTAAGGCGTCAAGGGTCTGCACGAGGGCGGCAGTTCGCCCCGCGCCGAGTGGTTGACGTCATGTCTATGTCAAGTATTCTTTGACGTATGCATGACATCAGGGCCAACAAGCCTCCGCGGCCCGATCACGAACGGCTTTTCGAGGTCGCGTCGGAGCAGGGCGGCTACTTCACCGCCGACCAGGCGCGGGCCTGCGGGTTCAGTCGCGCCTCCCTCTCCTACCACGCCCGGCGTGGCCGGTTCCTTCGCGTCAAGCGCGGTCTGTACCGGCTCGCCCAATATCCCGCCTCGCCCCGTGAAGACGTTATCGCCGCCTGGCTCGGGGCAGGCAGGGATGAGGCAGTCGTCTCCCACGAGAGCGCGCTCGACATCCTCGGTCTCTCGGACGTCGTGCCCGAGCGTGTCCACCTTACGGTTCCGCGCTCGAGGCGCTATCGCTCGACGTCTCCGGGTGTAGCCATCCACACGACCACGCGACCGCCTGATTCGGGCGAGGTCGTCACCCGAGATGGGATCCCGGTCACGTCCCCGGCCCGGTCGATCGTGGACGCGGCCGAAGCAGGTACGGCCCCCGAGCAAGTGGTGAGGGCGGCCCACCAAGCCATCGAGCAGGGACTCACCAGCCCTGCACCCCTTGGAGCTGCCACCCGTGGCCACAGCTCTCGTGTGGATCGACTGATTCAACGGGCCCTGAACGACGTCGCCACATCATGATCATGGATACGACAAGGCCGGCGTAGAGCTGTCGCGGGCTAACTGGTTCCGGGTTGGAGCATCTGCAGGGCCTCCTCCACAAGGTGCTCGAACCCTTCCCAGTATTCGGCTCCTGTGAAGTCCCTCGGATCCGGTAGGGAGACTCCTGCCGCCTCCAGGTCCCTCGCCAGGCCTTCCACTAGGGACCTGGCCGCGCTAGCGGCAAGGTAATCCGACCACCCGGGATCGGCCTCGCGCTCAAGCCATTTTGAGACACCGGTCAACGCGCGAAGCAGGGGAACCCATGGCATGGATCTCGGGAGGTGCTCGGCTCGCGGCCCAACCTCAAGCACTTCAGCCCACTTGCGACGGAAAAC
>JBOGWZ010000015.1:0-14580 GCA_050694075.1 Actinomycetota bacterium
TGGGAGGCTCGACCTCGGCCGCCTACTGGGTCAACGACGAAATCGTGTACGCCGTCGACTACTTGAGGGGACTCGACATCCTGAGGTTCAAGCAGAAGTAGCAGGACCTTCAGTGTCGGATCGACCTGAAGACATCGGCCCCCGTGCCCTGCTCCGGGTCGTTGCTCTTGGCCTGCTCGAGGATCCTCAGGAACTCCTTGTACGGCGCGATCTCGCCGAGCTCGTCCATCAGCTCGAGCGTGCGCGCCGCGTAACGGAGGATCTGGACCGTCTCGATGTCGGCGATGTCGGCGAAGAACCATCCACAGCTGGTGAACATCGCCATGGCATTCCTCTGCAGCTCCAGCAAGGTCGCGGCCTGATGCCGATCGTCACCGGCTGCTTCGTCGATGAGGAACTCATCGAGCGATCTCTTGCCGATGACGACATCGACGTATCGGTCACGCGCTCCCCAAGGATTCGCCAGCGCGGCCCCTCCCAAGCGATCGAAGATGTCGTCGGCCGCCGCCTCGACCACGGTCATCGCCTCGCGCAAAGGCGAGCGCCACTCCTGGTTCCATCCGTCCTCCGCCCGGGTGGAACAGCCGCAGTTCTCCTTCCAGCGACCGACTCCGTGCGAGCACGACCACGACGTTCCCTCACCTGGAACGATTTGGACCTCGTGCGTGGGCGGGAACCGCTCGAGGTGTGCCGCGTAGTTCGTTATCTCTGTTGATCGGCTCTCGGCTGCAACGAAGAGCGCGTAGGCGAGGCCGATCTCCCCGAAGGTCTGGTGGTGGCCGTACGTCTCGCCGTCGGTGGCCGCGTGAACGACGTGGTGGTCTGCCTCGGAGCGCGACTCGAAGAGGTCGAGGAAATCGCTGCCGGACGACATCGGGTTGCCGAACGCGATGCGTTGGGCGATCTCTCCGTCGTAGAAGAACAGCGTGATCGTTCGACCGGATCCGTCGGGATGTGCCCATCTGTAGGAAAGGCGCGTGTCGACGGGATCGTCCGACCAGTTTCCTGGGTGGGGAACAAGTGTGCGCCAGCGGCGGGCCTGGTGTGGGGCAAGGATCGTGAAGCCCACGCCCTCGTCGATCAGCGCCCCGAGCACCTCGTCGTTCACGGCGGTCTCGGGCAGCCACATCCCCTCCGGCTCACGTCCAAACCGGTGGCGGAAGTCGGCGAGCCCCCAGCGGATCTCGGTGCGCACGTCGCGGTCTTTGGACAACGGGAGGATCGTGTGGTGGAAGCTCTGTGCCATGGCGTTGCCGCGCCCGAGCCGCTCGACGCTCTTGCGGTCGGCCTTCAGGATCCGGGCGTAGGTGCGGGGATGGAGCCTTTCCATCCATGATGCGAGTGTCGGCCCGACGTTGAAAGAGATGCGCTCGAAGTTGTTGACCACGAGCTCGCCCGCGGGCCCCTCCAGGTCGGCGAAGACCATGTTGAGGTAGCACTCGGCGTGGACGCGTTCGTTCCAGTCCCGGAAGGGGGCCGCGCTCGGCTGCTTGTCTATGTCTCCGGTCCACGGGTTCTCGCGCGGAGGCTGGTAGAAGTGCCCGTGAACGATTATCCGCGCCATGGTCCCAATTCTCCCGCAGGGGAAGTGGTGTGTGCGGCTATCCGTACAGCCAGACCGTCGAGAGCGGGGGCAGGGTGAGCACGGCGGAGCAAGCCATGCCGTGCCACGGAGCGTCTTCCGAAGTGACCCCACCCGTATTGCGAAGGTTGGAACCGGCGTAGCGCCCGGCGTCGGTGTTCAGGACCTCCTCGTACACACCCGGCTTGGGCAGTCCGAGGCGGAACCCCGTGCGAGGCACCGGCGAGAGGTTACTGACGCACACGAGGAAACGATCTCGCTCGGCGTTGGCACGGAAGAACGAGATCACGTTGTTGTCGGCGTCGTTGGCGTCGATCCATCCGAAGCCTTCGGGCGTGAAGTCGCGCTCCCACAATGCAGGGATACCGCGGTAGGTGCGGTTGAGGTCTCTCACGAGGTGCTGGACTCCGACGTGCTGCTCGTAGTCGAGCATGTGCCAGTCGATGCTGTGGTCGTGTCGCCATTCAGCCTCCTGAGCGATCTCACCGCCCATGAACAGAAGCTGCTTGCCGGGATGCGCCCACATGTAACCGAAGAGCGCTCGCAGGTTAGCCATCTGTTGCCACCGGTCGCCCGGCATCTTGTTCAACAGAGACCCTTTGCCGTGGACGACCTCGTCATGTGACAGCGGTAGCACGAAATTCTCGCTCCACGCGTACATGAGGCTGAACGTGAGGTTGTTGTGATGGTAGCGACGGTGAATCGGATCCTTCGAGAAATACATGAGGGTGTCGTGCATCCAACCCATGTTCCACTTGAAGCCAAATCCGAGCCCCCCGACGTGCACCGGTCGGCTCACCCCCGTCCACGCCGTCGACTCCTCGGCGATCATCAGGACGCCGGGGTGCTCGGAGTGGACGACGGTGTTGAGCTCCTTCAGGAACTCGATCGCCTCGAGGTTCTCGTTGCCGCCGTAGCGGTTCGGGACCCACTCGCCCTCTTCGCGGCTGTAATCGAGGTAGAGCATCGACGCGACCGCGTCGACGCGCAGGCCGTCGATGTGGAACTCCTCGAGCCAGTAGAGGGCATTGGAGATCAGGAAGTTGCGCACCTCGTTGCGGCCGAAGTTGAAGACGTAGGTTCCCCAATCGGGGTGTTCTCCGAGGCGTGGATCGAGGTGTTCGTACAGGGCGGTTCCATCGAAGCGCGCCAGTGCCCAGTCGTCCTTCGGGAAGTGTGCAGGCACCCAGTCCACGATGACGCCGATCCCTTCTTGGTGAAGAGTGTCGACTAGGGCGCGGAACTCGTCTGGGGTCCCGTGACGGGAGGTGGGAGCGTAGTAGTGGCTGACCTGATAGCCCCACGATCCGTAGAAGGGATGCTCCGCAACGGGCAGGAACTCGACATGGGTGAAACCCATCTCCCTGCAGTAGTCCGCGAGCAAGGGAGCCATGTCCTTGTAGGTGAGTGGGGTTCCATCCGGCGTGCGCCGCCACGATCCCAGGTGAACCTCGTAGATCGACATCGGTGAGACGTACGGATCGATCGTGGTGCGCCGGGTCATCCAAGTCTCGTCGGAGAAACGGTAGCTACTGGTGAACACCCTGGCAGCGGTTCCCGAGGGGGGCTCGGTGGCGAAAGCGTATGGGTCGGTCTTCAACAGCAGCTTGCCACCCTGGGTCAGGATCTCGAACTTGTAATGCGCGCCGTCCGACACGTCGGGGACGAACAGCTCCCACACGCCCGATCCGCCCAGGGACCGCATCGGGTGCACACGCCCGTCCCACGCGTTGAAGTCGCCGACGACCCTGACGCTTTTCGCGGCGGGGGCCCAGACGGCGAACGCGACGCCCTCGAACCCCTGGATCTCCCGCCGGTGCGCGCCGAGTACGTCGTGGAGCCGGCGGTGCCGTCCCTCGCCGATCAGATGGAGGTCGAGCTCGCCCAGGCTCGGCGCGAACGAGTACGGATCGCGGACCGTGTAGGTGTCTCCGTTCGGATAGACGACCTCGAAGACGTAGTCGTCGACGACCTCCTCCGTGACGCCCTCGAAAAGACCGGCCGGGTGCACCAGTTCGAGCTTGGCCAGTATCTGGCCGTCGGCGATGCAGGTCACGGACTGGGCGTCCGGGCGCCACGCCCGCAGCACGGTCCCACCGGCCCCGGGATGGCGGCCGAGGAGCCCGTGAGGATCGTGGTGCTCGCCCTTGACAAGCAGTTCGATCGTGTCGCGCGGAGTCATGACCCCTCTCTCTCGAGTACGCGGGAGATCCCGTGCAGGGGTACGCGTACCCATTCGGGACGGTGCGAAAGCTCGTAGCCGATCTCGTAGAGAGCCTTGTCGATCTCGAAGAAGTCCAGCAACGCGTTGATCGCGTCGCGATCGGCAGGGAGGAAGCTGCCCTCGTGCGAGGTTCGCAGGTAGGCGGCGAGGAACCTCTCGCGGGCCGTCTCCTCCCACGCACGCCCCCAGGGCTCGAGGCGGGTCCACTCCGGCTCACCGGGGCTCGCCCTCTCGAAGAGGGCGGCGGTCGCCGCGTAAGCGAACGAGCGAACCATCCCGGCCGCATCCTTCAGGGGAGAGTGCTTGGCGCGACGTTCCTCGAGCGCGCGCGCAGGCTCGCCCTCGAAGTCGATGATCAACCAGCCTCTCGGCACCCGCATCACCTGACCGAGGTGGTAATCACCATGGATCCGCGTCTTTAGCCCCGCGTCGGGCAGCTCCTCCAGAAGATCGATCCTCGACTCGATCGCGGTGGCGACCTCCTCGATCTCCTTAACTCCTCTCGCAACCAGTCGATGCAGGGAGTCGCGGGCGCTCTCTCCCCACGACTTCAGATCGGAATGCTCTGCGGGCTCCGGCGCGAACTCGACCTCGAGCTCCTCTCGAGACAGCAGAACGTGAAGGGAGGCGGTTACGTCACCGAGCTCTTCCAGCGCGGTGAGGGTCCGACCCGCATGCTCCTCGATGGATCCGTCCTCGATCGGAGCGTCACCTACCGCGTCGTAGAGACGACGGAGGTTAGCCAGGGTGTCCTTCCACCCCTCCACGCCGTCGGCAACGAATCGCTGTGCGAAGGCAAGATCGATCGAGGAGCCCTCCTCGTCGGCGCGCTCGTAGACGATCTCGCCCACGTGAGGGGGGACGAACTCGAAACCCTCGTTGGTAAGCAGGCGATTCAGCTCCAGGTCGGGGTTCTGGCCCACCGCGACGCGGCGGAAGAACTTCACGAACACGTCGTCGTCCAGCACGAGCGACGTGTTGGATTGCTCGGCGCCCACCGCACGGACGCCACCTTTTCCGGGGGGCGACAACGGGTCGAGGCCCGGCCCCCCGAAGTGGAAAGAGCCGTCCCGTCCCGCGATCGTCGCGCCGTGCGCCATGAGCTCGCCGATCACAGAGAGACGAGAGACATCGTCGAAGGCGTCCCGGGTGGCGCCGTCGGCTCCTACCAGCAGCGGGAGATGGTAGAGCTCGGCTCCGCCGTCCGCGTAGTCCACGCGCGCCACGGCGACGACCAACGAGGGGTCGGTTTCCTCGATCGCGACGTGGTCGAGCACCTCCACCGCCGCGATGGACCGTCCCTTTCCGCCGAACCAGCGACGGTTGGGAAGCTGTGTCAGTAGCTGAGCCTCGTCGATCACTCCGTCTCCTCTCGAACGAGCTGGAACCAATAGAAGCCGTGAGCGTGGAACGTAAGCAGGTAGGGGAGCTCTCCGATCCGCGGGAAGCGCTCGCGCCCGAGCATCTCAATGGGGTACATACCCTGCCAGCGCGAGAGATCTAGCTCGGCCGCCTGTGCCCGCCCGGACATGTTGTTGACACATAACACGATGTCGTCTTTGTGCTGCCGAACGTAGGCGAATATCGCCGCGTTGTTGGGATGGAGCACCTCGAACGAACCAAGCCCGAAGACCGGGTGTTGCTTCCGCACCGCGATCATCCGCCTGAACCATTGGAGGAAGGAGTTCTGATCGCGGAGCTCTGCTTCGACGTTGCAGGCCTGGTAGCCGTACACGGGATCGAGCAGGGGAGGCAGATAGAGCTGCGCGAAGTCCGCCCGAGAGAAGCCGGCGTTGCGATCACTCGTCCACTGCATGGGCGTACGGACGCCGTCGCGGTCCCCGAGGTAGAAGTTGTCGCCCATGCCGATCTCATCCCCGTAGTAGATGATCGGAGTCCCCGGCAACGAGAGCAGCATGGCGTGGAACAGCTCGATCATGTCCCGTGAGTTCTCGAGGAGGGGAGCGAGTCTCCGCCGGATGCCGAGGTTGAGCTTCATCCTCGGATCCTTCACGTACTCCTTGTACATGTAGTCGCGCTCCTCGTCGGTGACCATCTCCAGGGTGAGCTCGTCATGGTTGCGCAGGAAGATCCCCCACTGGCAGCCGTCTGGGATCGTCGGCGTTTGGGTGAGGATCTCCACCACCGGATACCGCACCTGCCGGCGCGCGGCCATGAACATCCGTGGCATCAACGGGAAATGGAAGCACATGTGGCACTCATCTCCGTCGCCGAAGTACTCCACGACGTCGGCGGGCCACTGATTCGCCTCTGCAAGCAAGGCGATGTCGTCGTAAGCAGAGTCAACCTCTTTTCGGATGCGCTTCAAGTAGTCATGCGTCTCGGGGAGGTTCTCGCAGTTCGTGCCCTCTCGCTCGAAGAGGTAGGGAACCGCGTCCAACCGGAACCCGTCGAGGCCGAGGTCCAACCAGAAGCGGAGCACCGCGAGCATCTGCTCCTGAACCTCAGGGTTGTCGTAGTTCAGATCCGGCTGGTGTGCGAAGAAACGGTGCCAGTAGTAGGCGCCCGCCTCGTCGTCCCACGTCCAGTTCGACTTCTCTGTGTCCAGGAAAATGATCCGGGCGTCCGAGTACTTCTTGTCGGCGTCGGCCCATACGTACCAGTCGCGCTGGTCCGAACCAGGAGGTCGGGAGCCCTGGAACCACGGGTGCTCGTCGGATGTGTGGTTCATGACCATGTCGGCGACAACTCGGATGCCGCGTTCGTGAGCGGCCTCCACGAACTCCATGAAGTCGTTCAGGTTCCCGTACTCCGGGAGGATCGAGTAGAAGTCGGAGACGTCGTAGCCACCGTCTTTGAGCGGCGACTGATAGAAGGGCAGCAGCCACAGGCAGTCGACGCCGAGCCATTCGAGATAGTCGAGCTTATCGATCAGCCCCCTGAAGTCGCCGAACCCGTCGGCGTTCGAGTCATAGAAACTGCGGACGTGCAGCTCGTAGAAGACGGCGGTCTTGTACCAGAGCGGATCGTGTTGCAGCGCGCTCACCGCGCCGACCCCTGGTCTTGCACATGGAAGATGTGTGCAGGTTCGTCGAAGGGGTCGAGGCGCACGTAGTTGGAGGGTCCCCGCCACGTGAAGGCGACGTCCGTTATCAGGTCGCTCACCCTGTACGGCTTGTAAGGATCCAGGCCCAGCGCGCCGAGGTCGAGGTGGATCGTTGCCTCCTCCCAGTGGAACGGATTGAGGTTCACGACGACGAGTACCGTCTCCTGCCCCGGATGGGACTTCGAGAATGCGATCATCCGCTCCTTGTCCACGTAATGGAAGTGCAGGTTGTCCAGGCGGTGCAGCGAGGGAAAGCGTCGCCGGATCTCGTTGATCCGGGTGATGAAACCGATCAGGTTCGGCTTCCGGTTCCAGTTCCGGGGCTTCAATTCGAACTTTTCGGAATGGAGGTATTCCTCGCTGCCCTTCTCTCGCGGCTCATTCTCGAACAGCTCATAGCCCGAATACAGCCCATAGCTGGGGGACAGCATCGCGGCCAGCACGAACCGGATCTTGAAGGCAGGAGGGCCTCCGATCTGGAGATACTCGTGGAGGATGTCGGGGGTGTTGACGAAGAAGTTGGGCCGGAAGTAGTCGACCGAATCGGTGTGTGCCAGCTCGGAAAGGTACTCGGTGAGCTCCTGCTTTGTGTTCCGCCACGTGAAGTACGTATAGGACTGGCTGAAGCCGAGCTTGGCGAGCCCCTTCATGACCTTGGGACGGGTGAAGGCCTCGGCAAGGAAGATCACGTCGGGGTGCTCTTCGTGCACGGATTCGATCAGCCATTCCCAGAAAGCCAAGGGTTTGGTATGCGGGTTGTCGACACGAAATGTGTGAACCCCGTGGGTTATCCAGAAATCCACGACGCGCTTCAGCTCGAGCCAGAGCTCGGTCTTGTTCTCCGTATCGAAATTGACGGGGTAGACGTCCTGGTACTTCTTCGGGGGATTCTCCGCATACTTGATCGTCCCGTCGGGACGATGGTGGAACCATTCCGGATGCTGCTTCACCCACGGGTGATCGGGCGAGCATTGGATGGCGAAATCGAGCGCGACCTCGAGGCCGAGCTGTTCCGCCTCCTTGACGAACCCGTCGAAGTCGTCGATCGTCCCGAGATCCGGATGCACGGCGTCGTGCCCACCTTCTTCCGCCCCGATCGCCCACGGAGAGCCGACGTCGTTCGGTTTCCTTTCGAGCGCGTTGTTCTTGCCCTTTCGGTACGTGTGCCCGATCGGGTGGATCGGTGGGAGGTACACGACATCGAAGCCCATACGGGCGATACGCGTGAGCTCGGGGATCGCCGTGTCGAAGGTTCCGTGCTTGGTTGCGGTGCCCGTTGAGCGTGGGAAGAACTCGTACCAGGCGCCGAAGCGGGCCCTCTCGCGCTCCACGAGGAGCTCGACCGGCGGATCGTGGACGCTCGCGCCGCGCCGCGGCTGGAGGCGAACCGCAAGCTCGTGCACTTTGGGATCCAGCGCGGCCACGACGCGCGGATCCTCCCCGCGCTTGCCGCGCGTCTTCACCGGTGCGGCTCTGATCGAGCGGATCGCCGCGGCGATCCGCTCGCGGGACCGGGTCGGGGCGGCCTCGAGACACTCTTCGAGGAGCCGCGCCCCCTCCTCGAGCTCGAGGTCGATCTCTTGGCCGGCCTCGACTCTCCTCTCGAGGTAGCGACGCCACGTCGAAAAGCGGTCGGTCCACGCCTGGATCGTGAAGCTCCAGCGCCCGACCCGGTCGGGGGTGAAGGACGCCTCCCACGCGTCGTTCCCGACCTGCGTCATCGGGCTCTCTCGCCATCTGCCCTTAGCGCCCACGACCCGCCACCGCACCACCGCCCGAAGGAGGTCTGGTCCGTCCCGGAAGAGGTCGGCGGCGACCGTGACCTCGTCGCCGACGATCGCCTTGGGGCGACAGCGACCACAGTCCAGCAGGGGTCGCACGTTCTCTATGGCCACGTACCCCCGTTCCAGGTACGGCTTCACGCCGAGGCCCCTTTCGGTGCATCCGGTAGTGTTCCGGGCGTCGCGCAAGGCTAACTTCCTCCTCCGTAATGTAGGCAGCCCCTTTGCGAGAGATGGCCCGGCTGCGACAGACTCTTACCCGTGATGAAGGCACTGCGGAGTTTTGCCGTGAACCCGTCGCTACCGGAGCCCCTCGAGGCCCTCGTCTCGATCGCGACCAACCTTCGGTGGAGCTGGAACGCGCGCGCGGTGGAGCTCTTCGGTTGGATCGACCCCGAGGCGTGGGAGCGGGCCGAGCACGATCCGGTCCGCATGCTCGGTCTGGTATCGAAGGAGCGTCTGCGGGAGCTCTGCGAGGACGGCCCCTTCATCGCGTTCCTGGCCACGGTGGGCGAAGACCTGGAGCGGTATCTCGAGGAACCGAGGTGGTTCGAGACCCACAGGGAGAGCAGCCCGCTGCAGCGCGTCGCTTACTTCTCACCCGAGTTCGGGGTGTCGGAGGCGCTCCCGACGTACTCGGGCGGCCTGGGCGTGCTCGCCGGCGATCATCTCAAGGCGGCCTCCGACCTCGGCGTGCCGCTGGTCGGCATCGGGCTCCTGTACCGGCAGGGCTATTTTCGACAGCAGCTCAATGCCGACGGCTGGCAGCAGGAGCGTTACCCGGCCCTCGATCCCCACGGTATGCCCCTTACCCTGCTGTCCGAAGACTCGGGCGCGGCGCTCAAGGTCGAGGTCGACATCGCCGGCACCCGTTGTGTCGCCCAGGTGTGGCAGGCGCAGGTCGGTCGCATCCCGCTGCTGTTGCTCGACTGCGACGTCGAGGAGAACGACGCCGACGAGAGGGGGATCACCGACCGCTTGTACGCGGGGGGGAGCGAGCACCGGCTCCGCCAGGAGATCGTCCTCGGCATCGGTGGCGTGCGCGCTCTCAAGGCCGCCGGCTACGAGTGCGACGTCTTTCATTCGAACGAGGGTCATCCCGGTTTCCTCGGCCTGGAGCGGAGTCGGATCCTGGTCGCGGAGCAGGGCTTGTCGTTCGAAGAGGCCCTGGAAGCCGTGCGCGCGACCACCGTGTTCACCACCCACACGCCGGTGCCGGCCGGAATCGACGTCTACGACGCCGACCTGATGGAGCGCTACTTCTCGTCGTTCGCAAAGGAGTGCGGCGCGTCGTTCGAGGAGTTGTTGGCCCTCGGTCAGGTCGATCCGGACGAGGAGCCCGACTCGGAGACCGCGACCTTCAACATGGCGGTGATGGGTCTTCGGCTCGCGGGTCGTTCGAACGCCGTTTCGAAGCTCCACGGCGTGGTGTCGCGTTCCCTGTTCGCCAACATGTGGCCCGCCGTGCCCCCGGACGAGGTTCCGATCACCTCGGTCACCAACGGCGTGCACACCCCGACCTGGCTCGGGCCAGAGATCGCCGAGGTGCTGGGGCGCCGGTTCGCCCCGGGATGGGCCGAGGGCGGCGAGGGGCGCTGGGTGCGGGTCGCCGAGATCCCGGATGCGGAGGTGTGGAGGGCCCGCGAGCGGGCGCGGGAGCGTCTCGTGTTCTTCATCCGCGGCCGCCTGAAGGAACAGATGCTGGCGCGCGGGGCGTCGAAGGCCGAGACCACTTGGACCGAGGAGGTCTTCGACCCATCCGTGCTGACGATCGGGTTCGCCCGTCGATTTGCCCTCTACAAGCGGGCGACGCTGATGCTCGCCGATGCTCGGCGGCTGAAACGACTGCTGCTCTCGAGCGACCGGCCCATTCAGATCGTGATCGCCGGCAAAGCCCACCCGCTCGATGACGGCGGCAAGGAGATGATCCGGCGACTGGTTCACTTTGCGGCCGACGTAGAGGTCAGGGGGCGATTCGCGTTCGTCGAGGACTACGACATGGAGGTCGCCCGTGCCCTCGTTCAGGGTTGCGACGTGTGGCTGAACAACCCGCGCCGCCCGCTCGAGGCTTGTGGGACGAGCGGGATGAAGGCCGCGTTGAACGGCGCGCTGAACTGCTCGGTGCTCGATGGCTGGTGGGACGAGTGCTACGACGGCAGGAACGGATGGGCGATCGGCACGGCCGACACCTTCGAGGACGTCGAATACCAGGATCGCGTCGACGCGAGCGCGCTCTACGACGCCCTGGAACGCGAGATTGTCCCGCGGTTCTACGACCGGTCGGAGGGACCCATCCCGCGTCGGTGGGTCGAGCGAGTGAAGGCCTCCATGTCAACTCTGGGCGGCACCATCTCCGCGGACCGGATGGTCCGCGATTACGTCGAGCGCCTCTACGAGCCTGCAGCCGGGCGCGGCAAGAAGATGGGCCACAACGGGTTCACGCCGGCGCGAGCGCTCGCCGAGTGGAAAGGGAAGGTGCGCGCGGCGTGGGACCAAGTTTCGGTGATCAACATCGAGGGGGAGGTCACGGCCGCGGAGGTTGGTGACGAGCGCAACGTCGCAGCCACGGTGCGGCTCGGCCCCCTTTCTACCGACGACGTCGTGGTGCAGCTCGCGCACGGGAGGGTCGGCGCGAACGGCGAATTGACCAACGCCTCCGTGGTGGAGATGGAGGCGGAGGGTTGCGAGGACGGCATCTGCGTCTACCGAGGCGAGTTCACGACGGAGGAAGCGGGTCTGTACGGCTTCGCCGTCAGGGTCGTGCCATCGCATCCAGATCTCATCGACAACATGGAGATGGGCCTCGTCACATGGGGATAGCCGGACAGAAGAATGAATGAGAAGTTGGACCGGGAGCTGGGTGAACTCCTCCAGGAGCTAAGGGTCGCCCTGCCCGGGATCCAGGTTCTGTTCGCGTTCCTGCTCACCGTTCCCTTCAGTCAGCGCTTCGCCCAAGTGACCTCTCCTCAGAAGGGGGCCTATTTCCTCGCCTTCCTGTGCGCGGCGACGGCGACGGCGTTCTTCATCGCTCCCACTGCGTATCACCGCGTTCAGTGGCGAGAGCACGACAAGGAATTCTTGCTCAGGGCCGGAAACATCAGTGCTCTGATCGGGACCGTGTTTCTCGCGGTGGCGGTTGTGAGTGCGATCTTCGTCATAACCGACTTGCTCTTCGGTGGCGCGGTTTCAACGCTCGTCACGATTGCGGCGGGGGTTCTCTTCGCGATGCTGTGGTATGCGCTGCCGCTGACCCGAAAGATGCTCCGCTAACACTCACGACCAGCCGAGCTCGTCCAGGCGGTCGTCGTCGATACCGAAGTGGTGCGCGACCTCGTGGACCACGGTGCGGCGGACCTGCTCCTTGATCGCGTCAGGCGTCCGCGCCATGCGCTCGATCGGCCCTCGATAGATCGAGATCACGTCGGGAAGGACCTTCTCGTAGTCGAACCCTCTCCGGGTCAGGGGAACCCCGTGGTAGTGACCGAGCAGCGTGCTCCCGCGCGGGAGTCCCCGCAGATACTCGAGCGGCGGCTCGTCCACGACGACCACCTCCACGTTCTGCATGCGAGAGGCGATCTCTTCCGGCAGGGAGTCGAGGGCCTCGGCGACGAGCTGTTGGAAGCTTCGATCCGGCATCGCCTGGATTATCTCGCTCGGGGATACTCGCGAGCGCAAATCGCCAGAGACCTCCCTCCCAGCCGCGATCCCGACACCTCACCCGACGACATCAGCAACTCCCCCGCAAGCGGCATATCGACCGCGGCCCCCGAGAAGTTGCAGGCCACCGTTATCGGACCCCGTTCGAGCACGAGCCAGCCCGCGTCCTCGTCGTAACGGGTCTCGATCGCTCCAAGGTCACCACTCTTCAGCGCGTCGTGCTCCCTGCGCAGCCGGGCGAGCGCGCGGTACCACCGCAGCATCTCGGCGTGGCGCTCCTCGCCCGGCTCGTCCCAATCGAGCTTCGAGCGTTCGAACGTCTCCGGATCCTGCGGGTCGGGGACGTCGTGCGGAGACCATCCGAACGCGGCGGCCTCGCTGCGACGACCCTCCTTCACCGCGCGCCCCAGAAGAGGATCCGTGTGCGAGGTGAAGTACAGGAACGGCGTCGCCGCACCCCATTCCTCGCCCATGAACACCAACGGAACGAACGCGGAGGTGAACACGAGTGCCGATGCGATCTTCACCAACTCCTCCGAACAAAGCGCGCCGATGCGCTCGCCGAGGGCTCGATTGCCGGTCTGATCGTGGTTCTGGAGGTAGCCGAGGAAGCGGTGCCCGGGCAAGGGGTGGGCGGGGAACAAGGTGGGCCTGCGGCCGTGCTTCCTCCCGCGATAGCTCGAGTACTCGCCGTCGTAGACGAACGCCTGGCGCTGAGCCTTCGCGACGTCCGCGATCGATCCGAAGTCCTGGTAATAGCCGTTGCGCTCAGAGGTAATGAGCGCATGCAGGGCGTGGTGGAGGTCGTCGCTCCACTGCGCGTCCAAGCCGTATCCGCCGCGCTCGACATCGGTGACGAGGCGAGGGTCGTTGAGATCGCTTTCGGCGATCACGTAGCAGCGGCGGCCCGAAGAAGACTCGAACGAGCGAACCGCCATCGCGAGCTCCTCCAGGAAGTGTGTGGCGGAGCGGTCGCGGATCGCATGCACCGCGTCCACGCGAAGCGCGTCGACGTGGTAGTCGGCCAGCCACATGAGGGCGTTGCCGATGAAGAACGCTCGCACCTCGTCCGAGTGTGAATCGTCGAAGTTGACCGCCTTGCCCCACGGCGTCGGGTAGTGATCGGTGAAGTAGGGGCCGAACTCATGCAGGTGGCTGCCCTCGGGTCCGCGATGGTTGTAGACGACGTCCAGCACCACGGCGATACCGGCTTCGTGGCACGCCTTCACGAGCTCCTTGAGGCCCTGCGGCCCTCCGTAACCGTGATGGGGTGCGTAGAGGTCGACGCAGTCGTAGCCCCAGTTGCGGTCTCCGGGGAATTCCGCCACCGGCATCAGCTCGATCGCGCTCACCCCGAGCGACCGGAGGTGGTCGAGCCTGGACGAGACGGCCGCGAAGGTCCCCTCCGGTGTGAACGTTCCGACGTGCAGTTCGTAGATCACCCAGTCCTCGAGCGGAGGGGGCCGCCACGCGCGGTCGGTCCAGCCGAAAGAGACGTGATCGACCGTCCGCGAGGGGCCGTCGACGCCCCCCGGCTGCCACGGGGATCGGGGGTCGGGCCGCGGCGGCCCACCATCGAGCGAGAACGCGTAGTCGCGCTCTCCTTCGAGCTCGAGCTCGCCGCGCCACCAACCGCGGTCGCCGGGGATCATCGGCGCGCGCTTCTCTCCGAGCACGAGCTCAACCCTGCCCGCGTGCGGGGCCCACACCTCAAGCCGCACGGATCAGCACCACCACCGATCGCCCCTCCACACTCACCTGTTCGCCGGCCTTGTGGGTTCGAGCTCCTTCCTCCAACAGGGGTTCATTCGTATCGATCATGACGTTCCATGCCTCCCCCCACGCCCCGGTCGGTACCGTGAACGCGATCGGTTCGTCGTGCGCGTTGAACAGCAACATGAAGCTGTCGTCCGTTATGCGCTCACCGCGGGGGCCGCGACTCGTGATCCCCTCACCGTTCAGGAACACGGCAAGCGACTTCGCGAAACCGTCGTCCCACTGTTCCTCGGTCATCTCCTCGCCGGACGGGTCGAACCATTCGATGTCGCTGGCATCCGTGCCTCTGAGGGCTCGCCCCATGAACCAGCGCCGGCGGTGGAAGACGGGGTGGGCCCGGCGGAATTCCATAAGCTCGCGCGCGAAGCCCAGCAGGGCCAGATTCTCGTCCCTCAACGACCAGTCGAACCACGAGATCTGGTTGTCCTGACAGTAGGCGTTGTTGTTGCCGCCCTGGGAGCGCCCGATCTCGTCCCCGCCCAGCACCATGGGC
>JBOGWZ010000016.1:0-14238 GCA_050694075.1 Actinomycetota bacterium
TATGGAGCGCGGTGTGCTTGTGCGCAACTACTCCGGGTACGAAGGGCTCCAGCGGTGCCTGCGCGTGACCGCCGGGCTGCCCGAGGAGACCGACGCATTCCTCGCAGCGATGAAGGAGGCCCTTGATGCCGCGTAGAGAGGCGACCGCAGAGCGGAGCACGAGCGAGACAAAGGTGCGCGTCGAACTATCGCTCGGCGGTGGAGAGGTCCACACGGCGACTGGAGTGCCCTTCTTCGATCACATGTTGGATCAGTTGGGCCGGCACGGACGCCTCGGGCTGCGCGTCGAGGCAGAGGGAGACCTCGAGATCGACGCTCACCACACGGTCGAGGATGTCGGTATCGTGCTCGGCGAGGCTCTCGTGCAGGCCCTGGGGGACAAGCGAGGGATCCGGCGGTACGGCGACGCCCTGGTCCCGATGGAGGAGGCGCTCGCCCAGGTCGCGCTCGACATCTCGGGCCGGCCGTTGCTGTCCTACGATGCCGATCTCCCGGCCGAGTCCATCGGCCAGTACGACACGGTGTTGACGGAGGAGTTCCTTCAGGCGCTCTCTCGCGCCGCAGGACTCACCCTTCACGTTCGCCTGCTTGCCGGGAAGAACGCGCACCACGCGGTCGAGGCGATCTTCAAAGCTCTTGCCCGGGCGTTGTCGGATGCGGTCGCGGTCGATCCCGGAGCGCCGGACTCCGTTCCCTCCACCAAAGGCGCGCTGTGAGGGTAGCGGTCCTCGATCACGGAATGGGGAATCTCCGCAGCGTTGCCAAATCGCTCGAGGCCGCGGGGGCCGATCAAGTCACGGTTACCTCCTCTCACGACGAGATGTACGCTGCCGCCGCATTGTGCGTTCCGGGGCAGGGAGTGTTCGGCCGGTGCATGTCGAACCTGAGGACCACCGGCAGCGATGGGCTGGTGACGGGCTGGATCGAGGAGGAGAGGCCCTTCCTGGGGATCTGTCTGGGGATGCAGATCCTCTTCGAGGCCAGCGAGGAGGGAGGCGCGGACGGGCTTGGGCTCCTCGCCGGCAAGGTCTCGCGGCTCCCGGCCTCGGTGCGGGTCCCGCACATCGGGTGGAACGAAGTGAACGGCGACCACTACTACTTCGATCACTCGTACGCGGCGCATCCCGATGACGACTCGATAGTGCGGGGCTGGTGCGACCACGGAGAGCGCTTCGCGGCGTGGGTGCAGGTGCGATCGATAACCGCCGTGCAGTTCCATCCCGAGAAGAGCTCTCGCTCGGGGATCGCGCTGCTCGAGCGGTGGTTGGAAACGGCATGAGCTTCACGGTGTTTCCGGCGGTCGACATCTCGGACGGCCACTGCGTGCGCCTGTTGCAGGGACGCTTCGGAACCGAGACCGTCTATTCCGACGATCCCGTCGAGGTCGCGCTCGGCTTCTGCCGCGCCGGGGCACGCTGGCTGCACATCGTGGATCTCGATGGCGCCAAGACCGGGGAGGCGCGCAACCGCGAGCTGGTGCTGGAGGTCGTCACCAAGGCCTCCTGCCCCGTGCAGGCGGGGGGAGGCCTCAGGACGATCGACGACGTCGAGGAGGTACTGGCCGCTGGTGCCAACCGCGCCGTTCTCGGGACCATCGCCCTGGAGGACCCGAACGCTCTGGCGAAGGCGTGCAAACGTTACGGAGAACGCATAGCCGTTTCGCTCGATGCGCGGGGAGACGAGCTTGCGGCTCATGGATGGACCGTCGGAACGGGTGTCGCCGTAATCGACGCGGTCAAGACCTTCGAGGATGCCGGCGTTGCTTCCTTCATCTACACGAACGTTTCACGAGACGGCACCATGACCGGCCCCGACGTGGAGGGACTGCTGCGCATCGCCGAGAACACAACCCTGCCGCTTGTGGCGTCCGGGGGGATCGCCTCTTTGGATGATCTGCGCAAGATCGCTAGGCTCCACGGTCACGGTGTATCCGGCGCGATCGTGGGGCGCGCCTTCTACGAAAACAAGTTCGGCGTCGCCGAAGCCAACTACGCGGCCGATGAGGCCGCGGAGAGCGACGTGGACGAGACTCCCGCCGAGCCGTAGTCCGAGATGCTCGCCAAACGGATCGTTCCCTGCCTCGACGTCGACAAGGGTCGTGTGGTCAAGGGCATCAGGTTCGTCGAATTGCGCGACGCCGGAGATCCCGTAGAGCTCGCGGCGCGTTACGACTCGGAGGGTGCCGACGAACTCGTGTTCCTGGACATAACCGCCTCGCACGAGGGCCGAGACCACATCTACGACGTTGCGGCGCGGACGGCGGAGACGGTGTTCATCCCCCTCACGGTGGGAGGCGGCGTGCGAGGCGTCGACGACGTGAGGCGGTTGCTGCGCGCCGGAGCCGACAAGGTGGCGATCAACACGGCCGCGGTAGGCCGCCCGGAGGTCGTCACCGAAGCCGCGGAGGAGTTCGGGTCGCAGGCGATCGTCGTCGCCGTCGACGCCCGCGCACGCGTCGAAGGGGGGTGGGAGGTCGTTGTCGAGGGTGGCCGCCGCCCCACGGGCCTGGACGCGGTGGCATGGTCGGTTCGCGCCTGTGAGGTCGGTGCCGGTGAGATCCTTCTGACGTCGATGGACCGCGACGGGACTACCGAGGGTTACGACCTGGGACTGACCCGCGCGGTCACAGACGCCGTCCCGGTGCCCGTGATCGCCTCGGGAGGGGCCGGCACTCCCGCTCACCTGGCGGATGCCGTCGATCCCCGGCTCGGCGGGGCCGAGGCTGCGCTGGCCGCGTCCGTGTTCCACTTCGGGACCTTCTCCGTGATGGACGCGAAGCAGGCGCTCGTCGCGCGCGACCTCCCCGTTAGGATGCCCCTCCACCATGACGACGTTCCTCCTTTACGACGACACGCTACGTAGCCACGAGCTCAGACACGAGATCGGGGAGTCGATCGCGGACCCCATCGGGTTCATCGAACACGAAGGAAATCGGATCGTTCTGGCCAGTTCGCAGGAGGAGACGATCCTCTCGAAACGAGAGGACGTGATCGACGAGGTGTGGGACCAGCACGAGCTCGGATACAAGGACCTCGTGCAGAACAAGAGCTTCCCGATCGAACTGGTAGAAGCAGAGATCGTTCTGCGGGCGCTCGAGAAGTTGGGCGTGGGAAGTGTGGTCGTACCACCTACGTTCCAGGTGATCGTTGCGGATCATCTGCGGGAAGGCGGTGTCGAGGTCGTCGTTGACGCCGACGCTTGGGTGGAGCGGCGCCGGCGAAAGTCCCCATGGGAGCTCGAGGGGATAGAGCGCGCTCAGAGAGCCACCGAAACGGCGATGCTGACCGCGGCGCGGATGCTGAGAGAAGCCGAGCCGTCGGTGTCCCCGCCCCAGACCCTGAGGTTCGAAGGCGAGCTCTTGACCGCCGAGCTGATCCGCGAGGCGATGGTGGCGGAGTTGCTCTCCCAAGGAGCCGAGAGCGAGGACATCCTGATCCACTCGGGCGACGCGTGCCTCGAGGGCCACGACCCTGGGACCGGTCCGATCATCCCCGATTCCACATGCATCATCGACTGTTTCCCCCGCGATCGCCGAAGCGGGTGCTTTACCGACATGACCCGTACGTTCGTCGTCGGTGAGATCTCGGATGAGATAAGGGGTCTCCACGGACACTGCCACGCCGCGATGCGCATAGCGCTCGATGCAATGCGTCCGGGGGCGGCCGATCCCTTTGTCAACGTGACGGAATACTTCCACTCGCAGGGTTTTCCAACGCAGTTACACCACGATGACCCGGGGCCTCTGAGCGAGGGTTTCTCGCACGGTCTCGGCCACGGCGTGGGCCTGGAGGTCCACGAGCGGCCGTGGATGGGGCGACGCGCAGACGCGTTGCAGACCGGCGATGTCGTGGCGGTCGAGCCCGGGCTCTATTTCCGCGGTCTCGGCGGTGTCCGACTGGAGGACACGGTCGTGATCACCGAAAACGGCCCGGAGCATTTCACGGATCCGTACCCCTACGATCTAGAACCGTGACGACCTTAGAGGATCTGAACTTCGACGACCTGGGTCTCGTTCCGGTTGTCGTGCAAGACGTCCATACAAAGGACGTGCTGATGCTCGCCTATGCGGACGCAGAGGCGATCAGGCGCACCCTGGACAGTGGAAAGACCTGGTTCTGGAGCAGGTCCCGGCAGGAGTACTGGAACAAGGGCGCGACCTCAGGGAACGTGCAGCGGGTGGTCGAGGTTCGCTACGACTGCGACTCCGACGCTCTGCTGGTCATCGTCGATCCCGCCGGGCCCGCATGCCACACGGGCGAACGCTCGTGCTTCTTCAGCACCCTTGACAAAGATTGAGCGAGCACAAGCCCGATCGGGCGACGTTCAGGTCACTGGCCGACAAGCATCCGATCGTCCCGGTCTGGAAGGAGGTCCTCGCCGACGTCCAGACACCTGTTGCCGCGTTCCAGCGGCTCGACCCTCAGCCGAACGGTTTCCTGCTGGAATCGGTCGAGGGAGGCGAGCGGTGGGCCCGCTACTCGTTCGTCGGGGGCGATGCCTTCGCGGTGGTCAAGGCCCGCGAGGGCCGGGTGACGGTCGAAGGGGACGCGGCCGCACCCGAAGGTGGTGAGCCCCCGCTGGCATACCTCAAACGCCTGCTGGCGACCCTGCGTGCGCCGACGCTCCCGGGGCTTCCCCCCCTTCACGGTGGCGCAGTTGGGTACATCGGATACGACTGCGTGCGTGAGCTCGAACGACTACCGTCCGCCCCCGCGGACGACCTCGGTCTACCGGACCTGGCTCTCGTGCTCACGCGAACGTTGGTCGCGCTGGACCACTTCACTCAGAGGGCGATCGTTATCACCAACGTCCACGGCGCCAGGGATCTCGACCGCGCCTACGACGACGCGGTGCGCCGCTGCGATGAAACGATCGAGCGGCTCGCCGCCCCACTCCCCGCACCTTCCCTGGACGTCGACCTGGACCGTCCCGTCGACTTCTCGTCCCTGGTGGACGACGAGGAGTTCGCGGGATGGGTGCAACGTGCCAAGGAACACATCCTGGCCGGCGACATCTTCCAGGTGGTTCCCTCACGACGTTTCGAGGCACTCGCTCCCGCGTCGATGGTCGGGCCCTACCGAGTGCTTCGAACGATTAATCCCAGTCCCTACATGTATCTCCTCCGCTTCGGAGGATCCGGCGAGCACGACGCCTTCGAGATCGCGGGGTCGTCCCCTGAACCGCTGGTGCGGGTCACCGGTCGGAAGGTCGTCTCTCGACCCATCGCGGGAACGAGACCGAGAGGTCGTGACGACGACGAGGACGCGATCCTTGAAAGCGAGTTGCTCGCGGACGAGAAGGAGCGTGCCGAACACGTGATGCTAGTTGATCTGGCGCGCAACGACGTCGGACGTGTATCGAGCTTCGGCAGCGTGCAAGTGGACGAGCTGATGGTCGTAGAGCGTTACTCGCATGTCATGCACATCGTGTCCAACGTGAGCGGAGTCCTCGCCCCCGGTCGGTCGGCGTTCGATGCGTTGACGGCCTGCTTTCCCGCCGGGACGGTGACGGGTGCCCCCAAGGTGCGGGCGATGGAGCTCATCGACTCTTTCGAAAGGTCTAGACGAGGTCCTTATGCCGGGGTGGTCGGTTACTTCGATCTCTCCGGAGACCTCGACACGTGCATAACGATTCGCACCATCGTCGGCACGCGGGGGAGGGCGTACGTACAGGCCGGTGCCGGGATAGTCGCCGACTCGGTTCCCGAATACGAGGTAGACGAGACCCGCAACAAGGCGGAGGCCTTACTCAAGGCCGTGGCCGCGGCGCGCTCGCTGGAAGAGGAACCCCACTAGTGTGCACTAACGCTCGTAGGTTCCGAGCGAGGCGCTCTCTTCAACCCCGAGCGCCAGACGCACTCCCTCGTCGGTGATCGCTTCGATCCGTTCCGCGGGGGCAAAGCTCTCGGAGTCGAGTAATCCGGATCGAAATGCGACTCCGGAGAAGATGTCCTTCTGCTCGTCGGCGACCACTTCGGTCACTTTGCCGAGCTCGGTGCCGTCGGACGCGAAGACCGGCGTGCCCTTCTCGAGGGCCGACCACGCGATGGGACGCCCGGACGCGCTCATCCGAGCGATCGTATAGGCCTAGACCCCCTCGAAGGAGTCGCCTCTCGCGCGTCGAACGCTAAGTGCGGGGCAGGCCGGGAGGGGAGGGCCGATGGCTAGCGAGTCGACGGAAGCGGGAAGTCGGGACCTCCTCGATCGCCTGAACGCGATCGTTTGGGAGGCGGACCCAGAAAGTCTCGCGTTCACGTTCGTAGGCGGCGCGGCGCAAGAGATCCTCGGGTACCCCTTGAGGCGGTGGCTCGACCACTCGGATTTCTGGGTTTCGATACTCCATCCGCAGGACCGTGACCGTGCCGTAGAGCTCCGTCGCGCCGCGGGAGAGGATCACGAGTTCGAGTACCGAGCCGTGGCCGCCGATGGTCGAGTGATCTGGTTCCGCGACGTGGTGCGCGTGGAGACGGGTAAGGACGGTCCTATCCGCTTGTCGGGTGTCATGGTCGACATCACAGGCGAGAAAGAGGCACTGGAGGCGCTCCGCGGTTCCGAAGAAAGGTTTCGGTCGCTCAGCGCTTCGTCGCCCGTCGGGATCTTCCTCACAGATGAAGAAGGCCACAACGTCTACGTGAATCCCCGTTACCAGGAGATCTTTGGGCTCCGGTTCGAGCAGGCTCTGGGCGATGGGTGGCTTCAGGTCGTGGATCCGCAGGAACGTTCCGCAACTCGCGAGTGGTGGATCCAGCGCGTCGGGGCAGGAGATCGCTTCGAGCGAGAGTGCAGGATCGTTCGCGCCGACGGCGCCGCCCGCTGGATACACGTCCGCTCGGCACCGACCGTCGATGATTCCGGACGATTCGTGGGTCGTGTCGGTACCGTCGAGGACATCACCGAGCGCCGCCAAGTCGAGGAAGAGCTCAGAGGAGGGCGAGAGGCCCTCGCTCGCCTGATCGGAAACCTTCCCGGCGTCGCGTACCGGTGGCGCAACGGCTCTCGGCGGGGCATCGAGTTCATCAGTTACGCGGTCACGGGATGTTTGGGCTACCCGCCGGAAGACTTCCTGTCTAGGAAGGTCACCCTTCGTCAGCTGGTACACCCCCAGGACCGGGCGAGGGTACGTGAGCGGATCCTGGACGCCATCCGCAAAAAGGAGCCCTTCGTCCTCACCTACAGGGTCCGCACCGCTTCAGGTGAGCAGAAATGGCTGTGGGAGCGAGGCGCCGCCGTGTTCGCGCCATCGGGACGGTTGGCGGCCGTCGAGGGTTTCTTCATGGACGTGACCGAGCAGCACAGAGCCCGGAGCAAGCTGAGCGCTTATGCATCGTTGCTCGAATCCACCCTCGAATCGACGGCGGACGGCCTTCTGGTCGTGGACCTGAACGGGACGATAGTGACCTACAACCGGCGCTTCGTGGAGATGTGGAAGCTGACCGACGACGTTCTCGAGACGAGGGACGACGAACGCGCGCTCGCTTCCGTGCTGGAACAACTTGTAGACCCAGACGGCTTTCTCGCTCGGGTGCGCGAGCTCTACGAGAGACCCGAGGACGAGAGCTTCGACATCCTGGAGTTCAAAGACGGAAGGGTGTTCGAACGCTATTCGCAGCCGCAGCGCATCGGGGAAGTGTGCATGGGCCGGGTGTGGAGCTTCAGGGACGTCACGGACAGGATGGAAACCCTTCGCCGCCTCGAACGCCGGGAAGCGCAACTCGCCGAGGCACAGTTCGTTGCGAACATCGGGAGCTGGGAGCAGGACCTGATCACTGGCGAGGCGGTGTGGTCGGCCCAGTTGTTCAGGATCCTCGGCCTCGATCCGGAACGGCATCGGGCGTCGCTGGACGCCTTCCTAGCCCGCGTACATCCGGACGATCGGGGGCGCGTGATCGATCAGGTAAAGACTTCTTTGCACAAGGGCGAGACCTTCGAAGGTGACGTTCGCATCGTTCGCCCCGATGGCGAGGTTCGGGTCATCCATTCGCGGGGTCGCTACATCACCGACGAGGCCGGCCGGCCGACGAAGGTGATCGGTGCAGGACAGGACATCACGGAACGCGTGGAGCTCGAGGAACGGTTGCGCGAGTCGCAGAAACTGGAGGCGGTCGGACAGCTGGCCGGTGGCATCGCGCATGATCTCAACAATCTCTTGACGGCGATTCTCGGGAACAGCGAGCTCCTCCAGGAGGATCTTCCTATTGAAGAGTCTCGCGACGCAGCCGGGGAGATCCATCGATCCGCCGACATCGCAGCCTCGCTGGTAGAGCGCTTGCTGGACTTGGGTCGGCGTAGTGAGCCGGCCCGGCAGGTAGTGGATCTGAACACGATCGTTCACTCCATGGGGAAGATGCTCAGAAGCGCGGTCCGTGAAGACATCGATCTAGAGCTTTCTCCGAACGCGAAGAACCCCTTCGTCAAGGCGGATCCAACCCAGCTCGAGCAGGTCGTCTTGAACCTGGTGCTGAACGCCCGCGACGCCATCGAGGAAACGGGCGTTATCTCGATCGAAACGGCGAACACGAGGATCAAGAAGTGGTCCGCACACAAGCGACTTCCCGGTCGTTACGTCCTTCTATCGGTTAGAGACAGCGGTGCCGGGATGGACGAGCAAACCCGCGGCCACGCCTTCGAGCCCTTCTTCACCACGAAGGATCGAAGGCCGGGAAGAGGCACCGGTCTGGGCCTGGCCACCGTCTACGGCATCGTTACTCGCTGCGGCGGCTTCATTGAGGTGGACAGCGCCCCGGGGGCCGGGTCGACGTTCCGGGTCTTCCTCCCCGCGTCGGCGGACGTCCCCGCTCCGATCGAGGCCCCCGAGAAAGTCGCTCGTGATGGTGGCGGAACGGTCTTGCTGGTCGAGGACGACCACGGTGTGAGAGCGGTGGTGGAACGGACGCTGCATAGGGCGGGGTTCAGGGTTCTGACGGCCCACGACGGCGCCGAGGCGGTGGCGCTCACAGGATCGAGCCACGGAGAGATCGATCTTCTACTCACAGACATCGTGATGCCCGGGATGTCCGGGGCTCAGCTCGCGGGCGCCTTGACGTCGCGGGTGCCGGGGCTGGCGGTGCTGTACATGTCGGGCTACGCGGACGAGCGGATCCAAGGCGGGGCCGAGTTCTTGGCCAAGCCGTTCCGTCCGGAGGAACTCCTGTCCCGGGTCGAGGAGGTACTGCGCCGTGCGCGTGCTGGTGGTTGAGGACGATCCCAGGGTCGGTTCGATGCTGAACCGAGCACTGGCGCGCCAGGGATACGCGGTCGACCTCGTGGAACGCGGCGACGAGGGACTTCGGCGAGCCACCGGTGGTGATTACGATGCGCTGGTCCTCGACGTGATGCTTCCGGGTCTCGACGGGTTCTCCCTGTGTCGCTCCCTTCGGCGGCGGGAAGTCTGGACACCGGTTCTGATGTTGACCGCACGCAAGGATGTCGTGGATCGCGTCTCGGGACTCGATTCGGGTGCCGACGACTACCTCCCGAAACCATTCGCGCTCCAGGAGCTGCTGGCTCGGCTCCGAGCCCTCACGCGGCGCGCGAACGGCCAGGAGAACGGGACCCTCTGCGTGGACGATCTCGTGCTGGATCCGGCCGCACACGAGGTGAGACGCGGAGAGGTCACGATAGAGCTCACGCCCAAGGAGTTCGCGCTGCTCCAGCTATTCATGGAGCATGCCGGTCGCGTGCTGACGCGGGAAACGATCCTCGAGGCCGTGTGGGACTTCGCCTACGAGGCCGCATCCAACATCGTCGATCAGTACGTTCGCTATCTGCGAGACAAAGTCGACAGGCCCTTCGGGCGAACGTCGATAGAAACCGTCCGAGGTGTCGGCTACCGGATGAGGAAGCGGGTTGCCTAGCGCTCTCATCGTTCTTTCATCTTCCGAGCGAACGATGTGCGCATGATGGCGGCGACGGAGCGCACCCCCCCGGGGCGAGAGGGAGGGGGAGCGCAATGAAGGACATGGCCGACGCGACCGTCCTCGTCGTCGACGATCAGGCCTACAACATCCTGCTGCTCGAAGAGCTGCTGGGGCACGAACCGTTCAAGGACGTGGTGACAACCACCGATCCTTACCGGGCGATAGAGCTGTTCGAGTCGACGCATCCGGACATCGTGCTGCTGGACCTCCACATGCCCAGGCTTGACGGCTACGGAGTGATGAAGCAGATCGTCGGCCGGATACCCTCGGGAACCTATCTCCCCATACTTGTGCTCACCGCCGACATCACGCGGGAAGCGAAGCAGCGCGCGCTGTCTCTCGGTGCCAAAGACTTCCTCACTAAACCGTTCGACCCCGGCGAGGTGTTGCTGAGAATCAAGAATCTCCTGGAGACACGATTCTTGCACCTGGAGCTGTTGGATCAGAATCGGATCCTCGAGGAGCGTGTCGCGGAACGCACGAAGGATCTCGAGCAGGCTCATCTCGAGATCCTCGAGCGGCTCGCGCTCGCCGCCGAGTACCGCGACGACGACACGGGAGAGCACACCCAGCGGGTCGGGAGGACGTCCTGTTTCATCGCTCAGGAGTTGGGACTCCCCGACGAGGAGCTGGAGCTCATCAGACAAGCGGCCCCGCTTCACGATGTCGGGAAGATCGGTATCCCCGACCAGATCCTCCTAAAGCCCGGAAGGCTCACGCTGGCCGAATACGAGATCATGAAATCCCACACCAAGATCGGGGCTCGGATCCTCTCGGGAGGACGTTTCCCGTTGCTCCAGATCGCGGAAGAGATCGCGATGACGCATCACGAGAGGTGGGACGGGGGCGGGTACTCCCAACTGAAGGCCGAGGCGATACCGATCCACGGCAGGATCGCCGCCGTCGCGGACGTGTTCGACGCGCTGACGCACGAACGACCGTATAAGCATGCCTGGCCGGAGGACGAAGCGGTCGACGAGATCCGGCATCAGAGTGGAGCGCAGTTCGACCCGGATGTCGTTCGTGCCTTCCTGACCGTTCACTCGCGCAACGAACTCCTCTCGCCGCGGGAGGAAGAGCTGTCTCTTACGGACGGCCGATAGCCGTATCGTGCGGGCGTGCGGCCCGCAGCGGCGTTCCTCGTTGCCGTGAGTGTGCTCGCGGCGTGCGCGACGGAGACGTCTCGTCCCTCTCGGATCGAGCCGAGCGGACCTCCGCGCGTGCGCCCGGAGGTGGTCGAGAGACACGCTATCCAGCTCGATGACGAGATCGGCGCCCGCCCCGCGGGCTCGCAGGAGGAGCTCCTGGCCTCCACCTACGTTCTGGGGCACCTGCAGTCGGCCGGCTACCTGACCCGACTCGACCCCGTGCCCGTGAGGAACCTCGTTCGCTCCACCAATGTGATCGGGCTGCCCCCCGACGGTGGGCTCCCCGAGGCGGTCGTCGTCGTCGCCTACGACACGCCACCCGACGTCGCCTCCGATGGAGAGGCAGTGGGCGCGTTCCTCGAGGTCGCCCGCGCGCTGCGTGCTCGCGTGCCGCAGCATTCCGTGGAGTTCGTCGGCCTCGGTGCGGAGCGATCCCGTCCGACCGAGGGCCGGCTCGGTTCGAGACGTCTCGCGCGCGAGCTCCTGGATGAGCATATCGAGCCGATCGTCGTGACGATCGTCCAGATCCGGGGGTCGGGTTCCCTGGCCGCCTCCGGCGAGGCCTCGCGGGATCTGCTTTCCGGTGCGCGCGCCGCCGGGCTGGATGTGGATGCGCGGTGGGAACCCCCGGATGTCGACGTCTTCGCTCGGGCCGGCCTCGAGCACGCGTGGGTGTCGGGCGGTGTCGAGTCAGTGGGTCGCGCGCTCCTCGACTATCTCGTCGCGGTCGGCGGGTAGGGTCGCGACATGTCCTATCTGGATGACCTGCTGGCGTCCACGCGCCGGCGGGTTGAGGACGCAAAGCAAAAGGTCACGCAAGGGGCACTCGAGCAGCGGATCGCAGCCGTCGAGCCGCCCCGTGGCTTCGTAGAGGCGCTGTCGGGACCGGACATCTCGATCATCGCCGAGATCAAGCGCGCGACGCCGCGCGCGGGGGAGCTCGATCGGGGTCTGAACGCGTCGGAGACCGCCCGCGCCTACGCGGCCGGAGGCGCCTCGGCCCTCTCCGTTCTCACAGAGCCCGAGTACTTCTGGGGGACGCTCGAGGACCTCGCCGCGGCGCGGGGGCCGGGTCTTCCCGTGCTGCGCAAGGACTTTGTGCTCGAGGATTTCCAGGTGTTCGAATCGAGAGCAGCCGGAGCGGATGCGGTGCTCCTGATCGTCCGGATCCTTGACGACGGACTTGATCGGCTGATCGCCGCGGCGCGCGCTCTCGGGATGGACGCCCTGGTGGAGGTCCACGATGAGCGAGATCTCGACCGCGCCCTCGACGCCGGCGCCTCGCTGATAGGCGTGAACCATCGCGATCTCGAAACGTTCGACGTCGATCCCGAACGAACGGCCAAGCTGGCACCGAGCGTCCCGGAAGCATGCACCGTGATCGCGCTGTCGGGCGTCGGGTCGCGCGCTGAGATGGAGGAGCTGGCCGCGGCCGGCGCGTCGGCCGTTCTCGTGGGCGAGAGCCTGGTGACCGCGTCCGATCCCGCCGCGAAGCTGCGAGAGTTACTAGGGAAGGCATGAGGGCGGGAGAAGGGGTGGGTGGGGCGCCAGACGAGCGGGGCCGCTTCGGCGAGTTCGGAGGACGGTTCGTTCCTGAGGCGCTGATGGACGCGTTGATCGAGCTCGAGCGCGAATGGGAGGCAGCGCGCGCCGACGGATCGTTCCGTGCGGAGCTCGACCGCCTACTGGGTTCGGTCGTAGGGCGGCCGACCCCGTTGTACGAGGCGAGGCGCTTCTCAGAGCGCGTCGGGTGCCGCGTCTTGTTGAAGAGGGAGGATCTCGCCCATACCGGCGCCCACAAGATCAACAACACCCTCGGACAGATCCTGCTCGCGACGCGCATGGGAAAGACTCGCGTCATCGCCGAGACCGGCGCGGGCCAGCACGGCGTAGCCACGGCTACTGCCGCCGCGTACTTCGGACTTCCGTGCGTCGTCTACATGGGCGCGGTGGACGTGAAACGCCAGCACCTCAACGTCGTGCGGATGCAGATGCTGGGGGCGGAAGTGATTTCGGTGGAGGCGGGCTCGGCGACGCTCAAGGACGCGATCAACGAAGCCCTGCGCGACTGGGTCACGAACGTCGAGGACACCCATTACGTGATCGGTTCGGTCGTCGGCCCCCATCCCTATCCAGAGTTGGTGGCGTCGCTCCAGTCGGTGATCGGCGAGGAGGCGCGTGCCCAGGTGCTCGAGACGATCGGCCGGCTCCCCGACGAGGTGGTTGCGTGCGTGGGGGGAGGCTCCAACGCCGTGGGGTTGTTTCGCGCCTTCTATCGAGACGAGGGCGTTTCCCTCGTAGGCGTGGAAGCCGCCGGAGAGGGGCTTGATCGAAGACACGGCGCGTCGATCGCGCGGGGGGCACCGGGAGTGCTCCACGGGGCGCGGACGATGGTCCTCCAGGACGATGCGGGTCTGATCGCTCACGCTCACTCGGTCTCTGCGGGTCTCGACTACCCGGGGGTTGGTCCCGAACACGCGTGGTTGGCCGCAGCGGGCCGTGCGACATACGAAACGGCGACCGACGCAGAGGCCCTGGACGCGTTCCGCGCGCTTTCGGAGACGGAGGGCATCCTTCCCGCCCTGGAGCCCGCGCACGCGCTCGCGTACGTGATGCGGGAAGGGGCAGGCAAGGAGCTCGTGCTCGTGGGCCTCTCGGGTCGGGGCGACAAGGATGTAGGCACGGTCGCCGAGGCGTTCGGCGGATGACCTCTCTGCTCGAGCATCTCGACGCCCTGCGGGGGACGGGGCGCAAGCTGCTCGTGCCTTACGTCACGGGAGGCATCCCCGATGCGACGTCGTTCGCCGCCTCGTTGGCGGCGGTGGCCGCCGTGGCCGACGCGGTCGAGATCGGACTCCCGTACTCGGATCCGCTTATGGACGGCCCGGTGATCGCGGCCGCATCCGAGCGCGCCATAAGAGAAGGAGTCGGTCCCCTCGAGGCGCTGGATCTGGCCGCGGGGGCCGCGCTCGCGCCTCCCGTTCCGATGGTGGCGATGACCTACTACAACCCGATCCATCGCGTCGGCGAGGTGGAGTTCTGCGCGAGGGCCGCCTCGGCGTCGTTCGCCGGCCTCATCGTCCCCGACCTTCCGGTCGAAGAGTCGGGGTCGCTCCGACGGGCGGCGGCCGACGAGGGGCTGGCGTGGGTCCCTCTCGTCGCGCCGACCTCGCC
>JBOGWZ010000017.1:0-13731 GCA_050694075.1 Actinomycetota bacterium
GGGATCGGAGCGCTCGGGGCGGTCCTCGGCCTCGTCGCCCTCGGGCACGCGTTGTCCGGCCGGCAGGGCGCGCCGGGTCTCGTGCTGGCATACCTGATCGCGGCGGGGATCGGGCTTCACAATCTGGGTGAGGGGCTCGCGGTGGGCGCCGCGTTGGCGGCCGGGGAGATCGCGCTCGGCACTTTCCTCGTGCTCGGCTTCGCGCTCCACAACACGACCGAGGGCCTTGCGATCGTTGCTCCCCTCGGCGGAGAAGCGCGCCGCCCCTCGCTGCTCCACTTCGCGGCGATGGGCGCGCTTGCCGGCGTGCCCACGATCCTGGGCGCGTGGGCGGGGGGATTCGCGTTCTCGCCAGCATGGGGCGCGCTCGCCTTCGGCCTCGCCGCCGGCGCGATCGCACAGGTGGTGTGGGCGATTGGCCGGTCGATGGGGACCCAGCGTTTCGGATCCGGTGTCGCGGCGGCGGGGCTCGTGTGCGGACTACTGGTGATGTACGTGACGGGGCTTTTCACCGCGTAATCTGCGCCGGTGAAAAAACCGGTTGGCGTAACACTTCTTGTGCTGTTGGTGGCCTGCTCGGAGGGAGCCGGCAACGGCGTCGCCATGACACAGAGCCAGAGGTTCGACCCCGAGACCTTCACGGTGGTCGCGGGGGCGTCGATCACATTCACCAACGACAGCCGCGAGGCCCACACGGTGACCGCCTACGAGGACGACATCCCGGATGGGTCCGACTATTTCTCGAGCGGCGATTTCGGGACCGAGGAGGACGCTCGCTCGAACCTTTCGGAAGGGTTGGTGGCACCCGGCGATAGCTACGAGGTGACCTTGGACGTGCCGGGCACCTATCGCTACTTCTGCATCCCGCACGAGGACCGGGGCATGGTCGGCACTATCTTGGTGGAGGCACAATGAATATCTCCGAGCGCGCGCTGGCCGTCGTCTGCGACGGGCTGAGGCTTCCGGGAGGCGCGTATGTCCCCGCGGATCCCAAGGCCGCGATCGCGCTGCTCCACGGCATTCCGTCCATCGCCCCGCCCGACCCGAACGACGACGGCTACCCGGGCCTGGCGCGCCGTTTCGCCGAGCGAGGGTGGGCCGCCTCATGGGCCGACATGCGCGGGGCCCGCGGCGCACCGGGCTTCTTCTCGATCGAGGGATGGGTGCGCGACGCGCGGGCGATCATCGACGCGACGCGATCGATCGAGGGAGCGGCCGGGCTCCCGCTCGCGGTCCTCGGCTCTTCGGCGGGCGGCGCGGTCGCGGTGGAAGCGGCCGCGCGCGGCGCACCTCTCGACGCGCTAGTGCTGCTGGCCGCGCCCTCCGCGTGGGTGACCTTCGCGGGGGATGCGGGTGCGGGGATGCGGCGGATCACGGAGGAAGCCGGGATGCCGCTCGCCGCCGAGGTGCTGGACGACGCGACGGAGTGGGCGGCCGAGTTCGACTCGGTCGTGGCCGAGCGGGCCATCTCGAAGGTGAAGGCCCCAGTGCTGATCGTGCACGGGACCGCCGACGACGTCGTTCCCATCGGCCACGCGCATCGTCTCGCCGAAGCCGCGCGCACGGCGGATCTAAGGCTCGTCGAAGGCGCGCCGCACCAGCTCCGGCGACATCCCGGGGTGCTCGAGCTCGTCGCCGACTGGCTCGAGAAAGCGATCGCCTGACCGCCCACCGACATACTTTGTGTATGCGGAGGGTACGGAAACCGACCCTGGGCATACACAAAGTAGGTTTTGTGTTTCAGATAAGCGTGGGTTGGTTGCGAGCACGTCGCGCGCGGGGCCGCGCCCGCTGCTCGTCTTCGACCGGATGCTCGATCACGGCCACAACGCGCGTCGCCATGAAGCGGCCGCTTCGCACGACGACTCCCGTGCGCGTCACCTCCGAGACCTCGATGGTGCCTCGGGCGCTCGCCACCTCGACCCTGCGGCCGGCCCTCGACGCTTCGATCTCGTAGGTGCGCGTTCCGTCGCCCACGTCGACGACGATCTCGACCCTGTCCCCCTTCATTACGTAATCGTCGCACGCGAAGGGGGCAGGTGTCCTGTCCCACGCGGGTATGGTCGTTGTCTCACACGCAACCGGGAGGTACGAGAGGTGGCGGAGAACTCCGATTCCTTCGATCTGGTGATCCTCGGCGGGGGCAATGCCGGCTACTCGGCGGCGTTCAGGGCGGCGGCTCTCGGCATGTCGGTCGCGATGGTCGAGAGGGACAAGGTCGGTGGCACCTGCCTCCATCGCGGTTGCATCCCGACGAAGGCACTGCTGCACGCGGCCGACGTGACCGACGAGATCCGTGACGCCGGGCAGTTCGGGATCCTGGTCCAGGAGCCCGACGTCGATTGGGGCAAGGTTCAGGGCTTCAAGGACTCGGTCGTCGGTCGCATGTACAAAGGGCTCTCGGGTCTCGTCAAGAAGCGCAAGGTCGAGCTCATCGAAGGCGAGGGCCGGCTCGTCGATGCGAAGTCCGTCAAAGTGAAGACCAGCGAGTCCGAGCGCACGATCACGGCCGGCAAGGCGGTCGCGCTCGCTACCGGCTCGTTCCCGCGCGACCTCCCCTTCATCGAGGCCGACGGCGACAAGGTGCACAACTCCGATCACGGCCTCGAGGCGAAGGACATCCCGGGATCCGTGATCGTGGTCGGAGGCAACTACATAGGGCTCGAGTTCGCTTCGATCTATCGATCGTTCGGTTCCGAGGTGACCGTCGTCGAGATGTTGCCGCGCATCGCGCCGAACGAGGACACCGACATCTCAGAAGCTCTGGCCAAACTGTTGCAGAAGCGCGGGATCAAGTTCCATATCGGAGTGAGCGTCACCAGCGCGAGGACGACCGATCAGGGAGTCGAGGTGACGATCGAAGCCGACGGCGATAAGAAGCAACTGTCGGGCGAGAGGCTGTTCGTCGCGATAGGTAGGGCCCCCAGGTCGGAGGGCATAGGGCTCGAGGAGGCGGGGGTAGAGACCGACAGGGGCTTCATCGTCACGACGCCTCATTTCCAGACTAACGTTCCGGGCGTGTACGCGATCGGCGACGCGGTCCACGTGCCGGACGCGAACTGGCCGCACCCGCAGCTCGCGCACGTTGCGTTCCTCGAGGGCATCAAGCTCGCCGAGCATCTGGCCGGGCAGGACGTTACCCCGATCGACTACAAGAACATCCCGCACGTCATCTACTGCCAGCCGGAGGTCGCGGGGGTCGGTCTCACCGAGGACAACGCCAGGGACATGGGCATCGAGGTTCAGACCGAGCGCTATCCGTTCTCCGCGAACGCGCGCGCGCTGATGCTCGGAGGGGGCCAGGGCTTCGTCAAGACCGTGGCGGAGAAGGGCGGAGCGATCCTCGGTGTGCACATCGTCGGCCCCCGCGCATCCGACCTGATAACGGAGGCTCAGCTCGCGACCTCGTGGGAGGCCTATCCCGAGGAGCTTGCGGAGCTGATCCACCCCCACCCGACGCTCTCCGAGGTCATCGGCGAGACGTTCTTGGAGCTCGCCGGCAAACCGCTCCACGGGGCCTGAGCGACAGGGCACCGGTGCGCCGGGCCAAGATCGTCGCAACACTCGGGCCAAAGACGCGGGATGCGCCGAGCGTGCGCGCGCTGATCGAGGCGGGCGTGGACGTCTTTCGGCTCAACCTCGCCCACGAGAACTTCGACGCCCACCGTTCCGCGGCCCTAGCGGTGCGCGAACAGGGGAGGGAGACGAACAAGGTTGTTGGGGTCCTCACCGACCTTCCCGGACCCAAGATGCGAACCGGGCCGGTGATCGACGACAGCGTCGTGCTCGAGACGGGGGCCGGTTTCACGCTCACGCCCGAGGAATTGGAGGGGGACGAACGACGGGTTTCCACCAGCGTCGCAGACCTCGCGCGTCTCGTGTCCGAAGGCGACGAGATCTTCTTGGCGGACGGCGCGATCGTGCTCCGGGTTACGTCCGTTCAGGACGGTGACGTGCACACGGAGGTCGTGAGAAGGGGTCTTCTCCGCTCACGCAAGGGGATACACGTTCCCGGGTCCGAAGGCCAGGTCGAGTTCTTCGGACACGCCGACCGCGCCGCGCTCGAGTTCGCGCTGTCGATCGGTGCCGATTTCGTCGGGCTGTCCTTCGTCAGAAACGGGGACGACGTAGCGACGGTTCTCGACGCGCTCCCCAAGCGCGGCCCCAAGCCGAACCTCGTGGCGAAGATCGAGACTCGATCGGCCGTCGGTAGCCTCGACGAGATCGTGGAGAGAGCCGACGTCGTAATGGTGGCGCGCGGCGACCTCGGCATTCAGACCCCACTCCCGCGTGTTCCGATGTTGCAGAAACAGATCATTCGCGCCTGCAACGCGGCCGGGACGCCGGTGATCACTGCCACGCAGATGCTCGAGTCGATGACGCAGTCGCCGCTCCCGACCCGGGCCGAGATCGCCGACGTCGCCAACGCGGTGCTCGACGGCACCGATGCGCTGATGCTCTCGGAGGAGACCGCGGTAGGAGAGCATCCGGTGGAGGCGGTTCGTCTGATGGCCGAGACGATCGAGGCGACGGGACCCACGCCCGTCTACGCCCCTGAGGCCGCAGACGTCAAGGATGACCGCGTCTCGTGGGCGGTTGCGCACGCCGGGGTGCAGGCTGCACTCGACCTCGACGTCGCGGCCATCCTCTGCCCGACCCGAGGGGGGGCAACCCCGCGGCGCGTTGCGGCGTTCCGGCCTCCGATGCCTATCGTGGGGTTGTCGTCGCGCTCCGAGACGCTCGGCGCGCTGACGATGGTGTGGGGGGTGATTCCGCTGGCGATGGAGGACCTCCCCGAGGCGAGCACTGCCGGGGAAGACGTCGAGCGGGTCGTCTCCGCGGCGCGCGCTGCCGGTCTGGTAACGGCCGATGATCTGGTCGCGGTCGTGGCGGGAAGCCCCGGTCGGAGGGCGGGCCGCACCGACTACGTGCGCATCGTCCGCGCCTGAGCTCCGCTAGTCTTCGCGGGCCCGAGAGACCGGACCGAGGGGGTCGGTGCCATGCGGCGCGCGTCACTGGCGGCGGTGTTGGGCCTGGCGCTCACACTGACCGCGTGCGGGGAAGAAAGTGTGTCTCGCGAGACGATCGCGCAGGCGGCGCGGGACGCGGCCGCCCAGGGCACCGCCAGGATCTCCTTCCGTATGTCGGCCCAGCTCGGCGAGCAAGCCGGGGGCGGCCGCATTCTGTCCGAAGGCGAAGGCGAGATCGACATCGCGTCACAGAGCTCACACCTGTCCATGACCTTCACGGGCGAAGGAGGTCAGGCGGACAAGGTCGGCGACCTGATGGGCGAGATGGAGGCTATCTATCGCGACACGACTATCTACATGAAGTGGCCTTTCCTCACCCAGCTCATGCCCGACCCCACGCCGTGGATCAAAGTGGACCTCCAGGTGCTCGGCGAGCAGATGGGGATCGACTTCGCGCAGCTCCTGCAGTTCAGTCAAAACAACCCGGCACAGGGACTCGATTACCTGCGAGGCATCGACGACGTCGAAGAGGTGGGCGCTGGGTCGATTCGTGGTGTCGAGACGGTCCACTATTCCGGAGTGGTGGACCTAGAGCGGCTGTCGGACGACGTTCCGCAGAGCGTGAGGTCGCAGCTGGAGAAGATCTCCGAGATCAGTGGTATCGAACGGGTCCCCGCCGACGTATGGCTCGACCAACGAGGACTTCCGCGTCGGGTCGCCTACGTGTTCGACTACAGCCCCGCCGAAGACGCGCCGCCGGGCACCCCGAGCGGGCGCATGACGATGCAGATGGAGTTCTACGACTATGGGGCCGACGTCGGGATCGTGGCGCCGCCTGAGCACCGGGTCACGAACTTCGCAGAGCTCGTCGGTGCGGGGAACTGAGCTTCCCTAGCGGTACTCTGGTGGGGACTTACCGAGTTCTTATACCTGCCGGAGGTCTCATGGGGGAGGAACCTCAGCGATGGCGACAGAGATAAAGATGCCCCAGCTCGGCGAGTCCGTCGTCGAGGGGACCATCACGAAGTGGCTCAAGCAGGAAGGCGAAAACGTCTCGGAGGACGATCTGCTGGTGGAGGTCTCCACCGACAAGGTCGACTCCGAGGTCCCGTCGTCGGCGTCCGGGGTCCTCCAGAAGATCCTCGTGCAGGAGGGTGAGACCGTCTCCGTGGGCACTCCCATCGCGGTGATCGGCGCGGAGGGTGAGGCCGCGGCGGAGCCCGAAAGGAAGGAACAGCCTGGGGCCGCCGAAGGCGAGGCGGCGCAAGAGCAGGCGGGGGCCCGCCAGGCCGAGGAGGCCGCCGCGCCGGCCGTGAAAGAGGAGAAGGAGACGCCCGCGGCGGCCGAGGCGAAGGAAGAACGCAAGGAGCCCGCGGGAGAACACGAGCCCGAGAAAGAAGAGGCGAAGGCGGCGGGCCAAGACACGTCCAAGCGGGGGATCATCTCGCCGCTCGTACGCAGGCTCGCCGACGAGCACGGGGTCGACCTCGACGAGGTGGGAGGCACCGGAACCGGGGGCCGGATCCGCAAGCAGGACGTGCTGAAGTTCGTCGAGCAGCGAAAGGCGCGCCCCGCCGCCCGTACTGCGGCCGCGGCCGAGGAGGCGCCGGCAGCCGAGGCGGCCCCGCAGCGCGAACCGGCGGTGAGAGAGATCGCCGAGCGCGAACAGCTCGTGCCGTGGACCAACATCCGCCGCCGCACGGCGGAGCACATGGCCGCGTCGGCGCGCGAAACGGCGCGGGCATGGAATGCGGTGGAGGTCGACTGGACGGACATCGTCGCGCTCAGGAGCAAGGTTAAAGACGTCTTCAAGGAGCGCGAGGGATTCAACCTGACCTACATGCCGTTTCTCGCGCGCGTCGTCTGCGACACGTTGCTCGAGATGCCCGAAGTCAATGCGACTTTCGAGGAGGAGCAGCAGGCGAACCGGGTCAAGCACTACGTCAACTTGGGTATCGCGGTGGCGCTGGAGGGCGGTGGTCTGATCGTGCCGGTCGTCAAGGGCGCAGACGAGAAGAACCTCGTCGGGCTGGCGCGAGCGATCGACGACATCGTCAAGCGCTCTCGTTCTAAGAAGTTGTCGCCGGACGACATCACGGGCGGCACGTTCACCATCACTAATCCCGGCCCGTTCGGTTCCATCATCTCCGTCCCGATCATCCCCAGGGGCCAGACTGCGATCGTGGGATTCGAGGCGATCAAGAAGAGGGTCGTCGTGACGGACGACGACGCGATAGCCATCAGAAGCATGGGCTTCCTGTCCCTGTCGTGGGACCACAGGATCATCGACGGAGCAGAGGCGGCGCGCTTCCTTGCGCGACTGAGAGAGCGGATCGAGTCGACGGACTTCTCGGCGGAGCTGGCGCAGTTCCTGTGAGGACCGCAGAAGGGATGGGAGACGGGATCGACCAAGATCTACTGACCGCGGCGTGGCTCGGTCGGCTCGACTATCCGGAGGCGTGGGCGTCGCAACAGGAGCTCTTTCTCGCTCGGCTCGATGGAGTGGTCGGCGATTCGGTGATGCTGCTGGAGCACCCACACACGTACACGTTGGGACGCCGAGCCGAACCCGAAGACCTCGTCTTCGACGAGTTCGAACGGGCGGCGCGGGGCGTCTCCACCTACAAGGTGGACCGAGGGGGCCGTGCCACCTACCACGGTCCCGGTCAGCTGGTCGGTTACCCCATCATGTCGCTGGGGGAGCGGTACGACGTACTCGCCTACCTACGGAACCTCGAGGAGGCTCTCTTGCGCACCGCCTCCGACCTGGGAGTGCCTGCACACCGCGATCCCGAGCACACGGGCGTATGGGTGGGTCCGAACAAGCTCGGCGCGATCGGGGTGAAGATCACACGGGGCATAACGATGCACGGCTTCGCCTTCAACGTGACCACGGACCTGTCGATGTTCGACGGCATCGTGCCGTGCGGACTCAGGGATCGATGGGTCACGTCGGTGGAAGCGGAAGTGGGGAGGAAGCTCTCCCTCAAGGAGGTGGCGTCGATAGCGGCGAACCACGTCGCCGACGTGTTCGGGGCGTCCCTCGTATGGACACACGCCCGTAGCTTGCTCAAGGCCCGCCGGACCGAGGCGGGCGTTTCGCTGTAAATAACCAGTCTCGAGGAGGAGACCGGATGGCGAGCACCAAGGACAGGCACACGGAGCTGGGTCTAAAGGAAGAAGACCTGCTCGAGATGTACCGGGTGATGCTGCTCGCTCGTTACTGCGACGAACGGCAGTGGGCCCTGAACCGGCAGGGAAAGGCCCCCTTCGTCGTGCCGGTATCCGGTCACGAGGGCGCCCAGGTCGGGTCGATTTGGGCGTTCGAGCGCGGCAAGGACGTCTTCTGTCCCTACTACCGCGACATGGCGATCGTGATCGCGTGCGGCTTCACTCCCAAGGACGTTTTCGCAGGGCTCTTCGGAAAGACCGACGATCCGTCTTCGGGCGGGCGTCAGATGCCCGCACACTGGGGATCGAGGAAGTTCAACGTCATCACGGGTTCGTCACCCATCGCCACTCAGATCCTGCACGCGGCCGGCATCGCGTACTCGAAGAAGTACAAGGGGGAGGACGCGATCGTCGGAACCTGGTTCGGTGAAGGCGGAACGTCCGAGGGCGACTGGCACGGAGCGATGAACTTCGCAGGGATCCACAAGCTTCCGCTCGTCTTCATATGCGAGAACAACCTCTACGCGATCTCGGTGCACGAGTCGAAGCAGGTCGCGGGGCGCGTCTTCAAGCGCGCCGAGGGCTACGGGATGCCCGGGGTCGAGGGTGACGGGAACGACGTGCTCGAGTCCTACAGGCTCTCCAAGGAGGCGGTGGACAGAGCCCGGTCGGGCGAGGGTCCCAGCCTCATCGAGCTGCGCACCTATCGCTTCTACTCGCACACCTCCGATGACGACGATCGCACGTATCGATCGCGCGACGAGGTCGAAGAGTGGCGCAAGAAGGATCCGATCCCCCGTTTCGAGGAATACCTGAGGACCGTCGACATCCTCGACGATACGAAGATCGAAGAGACGCGCGATCAAGCCAAGACCGAGGTGGCGGAGGGTTCCAAGGCGGCACAGGAAGCGGACTTCCCCGACCCCTCCTCCGCGATGAAGAACGTCTACGCGAACGTCGACGTGGAGGGTTCGTGATGAGCGAGAAGAACGTCGTTCAGGCCGTCCACGACACGCTCCACGACGAGATGGAGCGCGACGACCGCGTGGTCGTGCTCGGGGAGGACGTGGGCGCGCGCGGGGGAGTGTTCCGGGCCACGATGAACTTCCTCGACGACTTCGGGGAACAGCGCGTGATCGATACGCCGCTCGACGAATGCCTGATCGCCGGCGTCGCGATCGGGATGGCCCTCGACGGCCTGCGACCCGTCGCCGAGATCCAGTTCGCCGACTTCATCTTTCCGGCCTTCAACCAGATCGTCTCCGAGGCGTCGCGGATCAGATACCGGAGCAACGGGGATTTCTCGTGTCCGATGGTGATCCGGGCTCCGTACGGAGGCGGCGTGCACGGCGCCCTGTACCACTCGCAATCGGTGGAGGCACTCTTCGCACACATCCCGGGTCTCAAAGTGGTTGTGCCCTCTACGCCATACGACACGAAGGGGATGCTGATCCAGGCGATCGAGGACGAGGACCCCGTGATGTTCTTCGAGCACAAGAAGACCTACCGGTTGATCAAGGGCGAGGTCCCCGACGATCGTTACACCGTCGAGTTCGGCAAGGCGGAGGTCCGGCGCGAGGGAGCGGATCTCACGTGCGTCTCCTACGGCCTCATGCATCACTACTGTCTCGAGGCGGCCGAGCGCCTGGCGTCGGACGGCGTCGAGGTCGAGGTCATCGACCTGCGCTCGATCTACCCGCTCGACATGGACACGGTCCTCGAGTCGGTGGGCAAGACCAGCAAGGTGATGATCGTGTACGAGGACAACAAGTTCCTGGGAGTCGGAGCGGAGGTCTCGGCGCAGATCGCGGAGAAGGCGCTGTTCGAGCTCGACGGCCCGATCGTGCGAATCGGCGGTCCCCACGTGCCGGCGATGCCGTTCGCGCCGACGCTGGAGCACTGGTTCCTGCCGGACGTCGATCGGATCGAGCAAGAGATGCGGAAGCTCGCGGGATTCTGATGGCCCAGGCCCTGATCCCCACCATCAAGACTCGCGAGGAGGTAGAACGAGACCTCCGACGCGGCATCGCGTTCCGCGAGGCACCTGGACCCGAGGCGCGCCGGGTCGGGGGCAGGCCCGAGTGGCTCAAGGTTCGCGTTCGGCACGGGGAGAATTTCCTCGAGCTGAGAAACATCATGCGCGAGCGCGGGCTTCACACCGTGTGCGAGGAGGCTAACTGCCCCAACATCTATGAGTGCTGGGAGGCGCGCGAGGCGACGTTCCTTCTGTGCGGTGACCTCTGTACGCGCCGGTGCGCGTTCTGCGACGTGATGACGGCGAAGCCTCAGCCGCTCGACGAAGAGGAGCCGGGCAAGATCGCGGAGGCCGTCAAGCTCATGGGCCTGAAGTTCGCGGTCGTGACCGGTGTCGCCCGCGACGACCTCGACGACGGGGGCTCCGTCCACTGGGCGAAGACGATCCGGGCGATACGCGCTTCCAACCCCGACTGCGGCATCGAGGTGCTTATCCCCGACTTCAAGGGTCGCAGGGAGCATCCCCGCGACTCGCTGGAGCGAGTGGTGGAGGCGGGCCCCGACGTGCTCGCCCACAACCTCGAGACCGTGCGCCGGATCCATCCCAAGATCCGGCCCGGCTTCGGCTACGACGCGAGCCTCGAGCTGCTGCGTTGGGCGAAGGAGATCCGCCCGGCACAGGTGACGAAGTCCAACATCATCGTCGGCATGGGCGAGGAAGAGGAAGAGGTCCTCGAGGCTATGCGCGATCTGCGCGCCACCGGCTGCGACGTTTTGACGATCGGCCAGTACCTGCAGCCGAGCGTCTCGTGGCACCTCCCGGTGGACCGCTGGGTGCACCCCGACGAGTTCGCCCGCTACAAGCGGCACGGCGAGAAGGAGCTGGGCTTCGCGTGGGTCGAGTCCGGCCCCCTCGTGCGCTCGAGCTACCACGCCGGCAAGCAGTACCGAAGCGCCGCGGCCCGCCTCTCCGCCTAACTACGGCCCTGTTTGTTCGCCTCCAGCGGACGCATGCGCGCGTGGAAGCGAACAGTCGGGATCCCGCCAACCCCCTTGCGCCACGCTCGGCCGGGGGGAATCCTGGGACGGTCGGGAAGCGAGAACCGAAGGAGGAGACCTATGCCCCTGTACATGGATGTCCATCACATGGAGGGCGGAGTCGCGCCCGAGGACGTGGCCAAAGCGCATATGGCCGACGTCGAAACGCAGGGCAAGTACGGCGTCAACTACAAGAGCTACTGAGTCGATCCGAAGGCCGGGAAGATCTTCTGCCTCGTGGAGGCCCCGGACGCCGACACCGCCCACCAGGTTCACCGGATTGTGGATGGAGGACCTCGGGGAGAACCGGTCGGAGTACCGAGGAGAGGTGAGGCACCTTGTCAGCAGCGCCACCCGCCACTTGGGGGACTGGTCCGATCTCGAGGGTTTCTTGCATCGAGGTTCGACGATTACAGGAGAGGAGCTTATGGGCAAGCCGACGATAGATGAGCTGCGCGAGCAAGTACGTGGCGACGTCATTACCCAGGATGACGAGGGATACGAGGAGGCGCGCAGGGTCTACAACGCGATGATCGACCGGCGCCCCCGCGTGGTGGTACGACCAGCCGATGTGGCCGATGTCATCGCGACGGTGAGCTATGCGCGGGAGAACGGGCTCGATGTGTCGGTCCGAGGGGGCGGTCACAGCGTGCCGGGCTTCGGCACGTGCGACGACGGCGCCGTGATCGACCTATCGCGGATGCGGGGCGTCCGTGTGGATCCCAAGACGAAGACCGCCCGCGCCGAGGGTGGAGCAACATGGGGGGACTTCAATCACGCCACGCACGGTTTCGGGCTGGCCACGACCGGAGGGATCATCTCCACCACCGGGATCGGAGGTCTCACGCTCGGGGGCGGCATCGGGTACCTCGCCCGCGGATTCGGCCTGTCGTGCGACAACCTGCTCTCGTGCGATGTCGTGACCGCCGACGGGACCTTTCTTACGGCAAGCGACGGTGAGAACCAAGATCTTTTCTGGGCGCTGCGCGGCGGCGGCGGCAACTTCGGCGTCGTGACGTCATTCGAGTATCAGTTGCATCCCGTTAAAGACATCTACGGCGGACCCATCTTCTACGAGCTTGATCGCGCACCTGATGTACTGCGGTTCTTCACCGAATTCATTGCCGACGCGCCCGAACAGATGGGCGGCTTCCCCGCTTTCCAGATCGCTCCGCCGCTGCCCTTCATCCCGGAGGAGCGTCACGGCGATACCTTCTGCGCGGTCGTTGCATGCTGGGCGGGCCCGATCGACGAGGGGGAGAACGTGGTAAAGCCGCTGCGTGACGTCGCGCCGATCGTGGCCGAGCACGTCGGGCCGATGCCGTACCCCGCGCTCAACTCGGCGTTCGACGCGCTGGTTCCGCCCGGGCTCCAGCACTACTGGAAGGCGAACTTCGTTACGGAGCTCACCGATCCCGCGATCGAGGCGCACGTAGAGCACGGGGCGAAGCTACCGGTGGTTAACTCGACCGTGCACATCTACCCGATCGACGGGGCATGCCATCGCGTCGGTCCCGACGAGACGGCGTTCGGCCACCGGGATGCCAACTTCGCGACTGTGATCGCCGGCATGTGGCCCGACCCGGCCGACAACGAGAACAACATCCAGTGGGTGCGCAACTACTACGACGCGACCGCGCCTCACTCGGAGGAAGGCGGGTACATCAACTTCGCCGCCGATGATGACCAGGACCGTGCGCCGGCCAACTACGGCGCGAACTACGGGAAGCTCGTCGAGGTCAAGGGCAAGTACGACCCCGACAACCTGTTTCACATGAACCAGAACATCAAGCCGACCGGGTAGCGGCGTTCGAGACGCAGCCCTGCCTCGAGAGGCGGCTGCCCGTTGACAAAGATCATGACCCACTTGGAAGGAGGTCGTTATGAGCACGAACCCCGTGGACCGATTCATCCAGGCCGTTGAGACCGCTGGCTTCGCCGACACGGACGTGTTCGCCGACGAGGCGGTGAGCGATACAACGGTGCCGAACTGGCGTCTACAGGTGCACGGAGCGCCTGAGCTCCGCGCCCAGTACGCCAAGTGGTTCGATCATCCGGCTGAGCTCGCCGAAGTCCGCCGCACGCCGTTGCCGGACGGCGAGCTGCTCGAGTACACGCGGACGTGGACGCAGGACGGTGTCCCGCACAAAGGACACCACGTCCACCGGTTCTCGATCGTGCACAAAGGATCTTCGAGGACGCCCACTGGTGCGGCGGGCGAGAGGCACACGGACTCGTGGCCGACGAGATCTACGAGGTGAGGGAAGGCTCCTGAACCCGGCGTCCTAGATCACTCTGGGCGTCCCGGCAGTTCTCCTCAACGAACCGATCGAATCGGTCGCCGGCTTCCTGTATCTCAGGGGAGTTGGCTGCGTTTGCGTTGCCTTCTCTGAACTCCCTTGCCGATGCGACGAGGATCTCCGACTCGTCCTTGATCTCCTCCGGAGCAACTTCGACCAAGTGATTGAGCTCGTCGTCTCTGGGCGGCCTATCCAATTCGTCCAGAGCGAAGGCCCGATCGCAGAACGCTTGAAGGGAGCCGGCGTCGTCCTCACCTCCACCGCATGTGACTCCGGCT
>JBOGWZ010000018.1:0-13505 GCA_050694075.1 Actinomycetota bacterium
GCCCTGCGCTCAGACATCGACAGCCCCATCTCCGGATCCCTTTCGCCGCATCACTTGACAGGCGAAGCGGACATCCGGGCGTGAGGCAACGAAGGGATTTCGAGGACATTTCTGGTGAGTCAAGTCGACGGCTTGACGCTCTCGGCGCGCGTGGCTATATTCCTGAACCAACAGTTCAGGTTGACATAACCATAAGGCTCAACTTGAACTTAAGGGCGGGCCGGACCGCCCTGGAACGGGGACGACGCCGAGTGTGCGCACAGAGGACCGACGTCAGCAGTCGGACCTGAAGGCTGGAAGGAGGTCGCTCGTGGCGACTGGACCGCAGAACTATCTCGCCGTGATCAAGGTGGTCGGCATCGGCGGCGGCGGTGTGAACGCCGTCAACCGCATGATAGAGGTCGGCCTGAAGGGGGTCGAGTTCATCGGCATCAACACCGATGCCCAGGCTCTTCTGATGTCGGATGCCGACGTCAAGCTCGATATCGGCCGGGACATCACCCGAGGGCTGGGCGCCGGGGCCGATCCCGAGATCGGGCGGCAAGCGGCCGAGGAGCATCGCGACGAGATAGAAGAGGTGCTCAAAGGCGCGGACATGGTGTTCATCACCGCCGGCAAGGGTGGTGGGACCGGCACGGGGGGCGCCCCGATCGTCGCCGAAGTTGCCAAAGCGGTCGGCGCGCTCACGATCGGAGTGGTGACGCGACCGTTCTCGTTCGAGGGCCGTCAGCGCGCGCTGAAGGCGGAGCAGGGCATCGCCAATCTCAAGGAAAAGGTCGACACGCTCATCGTGATCCCGAACGATCGGCTGCTCGAGGTCGGCGACGTAACCACCTCGCTACTGGAGGCGTTCCGAACGGCCGACGAGGTCCTGCTCCAGGGCGTCCAGGGGATCACCGACCTCATCACCACACCGGGCCTCATCAACCTCGACTTCGCGGACGTGAAGGCGATCATGACCGAGGCGGGCTCGGCGCTGATGGGCATCGGCCAGGCGCGCGGAGACAATCGCGCGGAGGACGCGGCGCGCGCGGCGATCTCGTCGCCTTTGCTGGAGACCTCGATCGAGGGGGCGCGCGGCGTGCTGCTCAACATCGCCGGAGGGTCCGACCTCGGTCTATCGGAGGTCAACGAGTCGGCGAACATCATCTCCAAGGCCGCGCACCCCGACGCCAACATCATCTTCGGCGCGGTCGTCGACGACACACTCGGCGACGAGGTGCGGGTGACGGTGATCGCGGCCGGCTTCGACCGCTGGGGGGCGCGTGAGGCCGAGGAGCTGATCAGACCAGAGGAGGAGATCTTCTCGGCGATAGGGGTCGGGGAGGCGGAGTCGTTCCTGTCCGAGCAGAAGGAGGACGAGGAGCGGGAGCCCGAGCGTCTGATCTTCGACGCCGAAGAGGATCTGGACGTGCCTTCGTTCCTCAGAAACGAGTAGGTGCGCGTAGCGCGAACCTTCCCCGAGACGGGGCCCTGAGGGCCCCGTCTCCGCGTATGCGTCACACTCGAAGCATGCCCCTGGTGGAACGCTCCCATAACGAGGTCTCCGTCCTGACCGACGACGACGCGCGCGGCTCCGGGGTGCTCGTGGCGTTCACCGATCGCCGCGGGGGAGTCAGCGGGGCGCCCTACGAATCCCTCAACCTGGCCGCGCGGGTGGGCGACGAAGCATCCGCCGTGGAGGAGAACCGCAGGCGCGCCGCCGCGGCCTCGGGCTTCGAGCTCGAGACGCTGGCGCTCGCCCGCCAGGTGCACGGCTCCTTCGTTCTCGAGGTCGCCAGGGCGGAGGAGGGAATGATGGGGCACGCCGGAGTCGTCGGGGAGGCCGACGTGCTCGTCGCCCGGCGCGGTGGGGTGGTGCTGGGGATGCTGACCGCCGATTGCGCCCCCGTCGTGCTGGCCGGATCGGCCGGCGTGGCGGTCGTGCATGCGGGGTGGCGGGGCCTGGTCTCCGGCGTAATCGAGTCCGGCGTCTCCTCTCTCGGCGAGGTGGAGCGCGCATGGGTGGGGCCGTGCATCCGCGCCTGTTGCTACGAGGTGGGTCGCGAGGTCGTCGACGCGTTCGAGGAGCGCCGGCTCCCGGTAGCGGGATCGGATCGTGTCGACATCGGTCGGGCCGCGACTGTCGCGCTGCGTCGCGCGAAGGTCGGAGACATCCTTGTGAGCGACGTCTGCACATCGTGCGATATCAACTTCTTCTCGCACCGCCGCGACGGCATCACCGGCAGACAGGGCGGGTTCGTCGCGAGGCTGCGATGACGGTCGCCGAGCGCTACGAGCGCGTCCTCGAGCGCGTCGCTGCGGCGGCGGAGCGAGCGGGGCGCGAACCCACAGAGATCACGGTAGTTGCGATCGCGAAGACGTTCGGAGCCGCCGCCGTACTGGACGCGCTGGAAGCCGGAGTGACGGACGTGGGGGAGAACCGCGCGCGGGAGTTCCGCGACAAGCATGCCGTCGTGGGGGACCGGGCGCGCTGGCACTTCGTCGGGCACCTCCAAACCAACAAGGTGCGACAGGTCGTGGGAGGGGTCGTGCTGATCCACTCCGTGGACCGGTTCGGCCTCGCCGAGGCGATCTCTCGCCGGGCGGAGCGGTTGGGGGTCGTCCAGGACGTCCTGATCGAGGTCAACGTCGCGGGGGAAGCCAGCAAGCACGGGGTCGAGCCCACCCGGGCTCCCGCCCTCGCGGAGGAGATCTCCGGGCTGGCGGGCATCGCCGTCAGGGGACTCATGACGATGCCCCCGCTCGCGCCGACCCCGGAGGAATCGCGCCGTCACTTCAAGGAGCTCGCCGCCCTCGCGGCACAAGTCGGCGATGCAACCGAGCTCTCGATGGGCATGAGTGGCGATTTCGAGGTCGCGATCGAGGAAGGAGCGACGATCGTGCGGGTGGGACAGGCCATCTTCGGCCCCCGTTCGCAGTGAGCCCGCGCGACGCGCGCTTCGGCTCCGCGCTCCCGCCGCCAAAGACATATATCCTTCCGCCATGGCCAGCGTTTGGCGCAAGACCCTCATCTACCTCGGCCTCGCGGAAGAGGGCGAGCTCGACGAATTCGGGTACGAGGAGCTGGAGGAGGAGCCGCGCTCACGCGTCAGCCGGCTGCCGGAGCCCGATCGCAAGGAGGCCGTGGTCCGAGCCGTGCCCTCAGCCGCACCCTCTGCGCGCTTCCACCTCGTCCATCCGAACTCCTTCAACGACGCTCAGGAGATCGGCGACAAGTTCCGGGAGGGGTTCTCCGTGATCATGAACCTCCAGGCTGTCGACTCGCATCTCGCCCGGCGGATAGTGGACTTCGCGAGCGGGCTCACGTACGGGCTCGGCGGCTCGATGCAGCCGGTCGCCGAGAGCGTGTTCCTGATCACCCCCTCCGGCGTGCAGTTCTCGGCGGAGGAAAGAAGGCGCTTCCTGGAGGAGCGCGGGTTCTTCAACCAGGCCTGATCGGGCTGTGGTCCTGCTCTGCTATGCGATCCAGGGTTACACGATCATCCTTTTCATCAGGATCATCCTGTCGTGGGTGACGATGTTCTGGTCCCCGCCGTCGTCGCTGTCGCCGGCGATCAAGGTGATCTACGACCTGACCGAGCCGATCCTGAGGTTCTTCCGCGGATACATACCGCCGATCGGGGGCCTCGACCTCTCGCCGATCTTCATCTTCATCATCCTCCAGATCATCGCGGGGGCGGTTTGCTCGGCGTAAAGGCCGCCTTTCGCATGAGCCTTCTGCGATACTGAAGTCATGGATCTGAGCGCCCGGGACATCCACAGCAAGCAGTTCCACGACGCGTGGCGCGGCTACAACCAGGAGGAGGTCGACGACTTCCTCGATCGCGTCGCCGAGGCGCTCGACCGCATCCAGCGCGAGAACACGATGCTGCAAAGGCGTGTCCACGAGCTCGAACAGGCGGTCGCCACCTCACGGGAGGCCGAGGAGATGCTGAAGAAGACGCTCGTGACCGCGCAGCAGGCGGCAGAGGAGGCGATCTCCAAGGCAAAGGCCAAGGCCGAGCAGCTGGTCGTCGAGGCCGAGGAGCGCGCGAAGCAGGCACGCGACGAGACCAGGGAGCGGATCGCCGCGGCCGAGGTGGACATCCGGCGCAAGACGATGGACGCCGAGCGTGACTACTCCCAGCGACGGCGCGATCTGGACTCGGGCATCGAACGGTTGCGCGCGTTCGAGACAGAGCTCAAGCAACGGCTGCGGGCGTTCCTCGATCAGCAGCTCAAGTCGCTGGAATCGCTCACGGAGCGCGAGCCTCCGTCCGTTCGCACACAGGCGCGCCCCGCGGCCGCCGCTCCCGACCGGCCGGTTGCCGCGCCGTCGGTGTCCCCCGGACAAACACATCCGCAGCGCGAGGAGGGCGAGGAGGGCGAGGAGCGCGCGGCCCCCGTCGAAGCGGAGCCTCAACGACGCAGCGTGCGCCACTTCTTCGGCCGCGAGGGGTAACTTGTGACGCTCCTCATCGGGAGCTCGGTCCTCTTGATCACCGCTTCTGCGATCGCGTTGCTGTTCGGCTGGATCACCGCCGACGAACGACTGATCTGGACGTCGATCGTGTCCAGCGCGGCGGCCGCCGTGGCGCTGGCGATCGCCTACCAGCGCAGCCGCGCCGAGGTCGTCGCGGCGCGCAGGACCGTTCCCCCCCGACGCACGGTCGCGCCGGGCGCGACCCCACCGCCGACGGGACTCGCCACCCAGGTCTCCACCCGCCCCGAGACCCCCTCACACACGCGCGCTATCTCGAAGCCGCAGGGGGGCCCGACGAACGACGCCGAGGTCGTCGCCGTTCCCGGGCGCAAGAAGTTCCACCGCCCCGATTGTCGGCACGCAAAGGCTGCCGGGACCGAACGCATGCCCAAGTCGGCGGCGCGTCGGCGCGATTACGACGCGTGCGGGATCTGCAAGCCCTAGTTCCGCCGTAGCCCGATCGCGGCGGTGCCGTGATCGACGTCCACCGAATCAGTCGCCGCGTCCGAAGGAACACGCTCATCGACGTGAAGCATCGTGGCGAGGGTTTCGGCTGCGACATAGCCCGAGTGGGTGCGCAGCGCGTCCGCCACGCCCTCGTCCTCGGACGAGAGCCACAACTCGATGCGGTCCTCCACTGCAAGGCCGCTGGACTTGCGGAGGTCCTGGATCGCCCGCACGACCTCGCGAGCGATGCCCTCGGAGACGAGCTCGGGCGAGAGCTCCACGTCGAGCGCGACGCCGTAGGGCCCGTCCTGCGCCAGTGCGAACCCGGCCCGGCCCTCGACCCGGACGTCGAGGTCGCCCGGGGCGAGCTCGAGCCTTTCGCCCGCGACGGTAAGCGCAACTGATCCTGACGTTTCGAGCTGCCGGACGAGCTCTTGCGGGTCCGAGTCGGCGAGCGCCCGCGCCACGTCCTTCATGCGGGCGCCGAAGCGGGGGCCGAGCGTTCGGAAGTTCGGCTTGACGGAGTAGGACACGAGCTCTTCGAGGCCCTGCGCGATCTCGATCTCCTTGACGTTGAGCTCCGCGGCGACCAGGTTCTCGAGTCCATCGAGGTCGGCGACGTCTGCAGAGGGGATGACCACGAGAGCGCGGCGCAGCGGCTGGCGCACCTTGACCTTGGCATCGGTGCGGGCGGCGCGGCCGATCGTGACCACTCGGCGTACGAGTCCCATCCGTCGTCTCAGGGCGTTGTCGACGCGCGAGTCTTGGGGCTGCGGCCAGTCCGAGAGATGCACGGAAGCCGGACCCCCATCTACCGGCCGTGTGAGGTTGGAGTAGATCTCGTCGGCGATGAACGGCGTGTACGGCGCGGTCAGCTGCGCGACCGTGACGAGACACTCCCACAGGGTGTGGAACGCGGTCCGGGCATCCTCGTCCTCGCCGGATTTCCAGAACCGGCGGCGCGATCGCCGCACGTACCAGTTGGAGAGGTCGTCGACGAACCGATCAAGCCTCCGTCCGCCCGTCGTCGCGTCGAAGCCCTCCAACGCCTGGGTGACCGCGCGCACGGTGTCGTCGAGCTCGGCAAGGATCCACCGGTCCATCTCCGGGCGGTGCGCAACGGGGATGTCCGTTGCCGTCGGATCGAAGCGCTCAAGGGACGCGTACGTCACCCAGAACGAATAGGTGTTCCACAGGGTGAGGAGGTACTTGCGCAGCGCCTCCTGGATGATCTCGATCGACACGCGCCGCGCCGTCCACGGCGACCCTCCGGTGAGCAGATACCATCGCAGCGGGTCGGCTCCCTGAGAGTCGAGCACCTCCCACGGGTCGATCACGTTTCCCACCGTCTTGCTCATCTTGCGGCCCTCGGCATCGACTATGAGGCCGAGACACGCGACGTTGCGGTAGCTGTTGTGGCCGCGCACGAGCGCCGCGATCGCCAGCAGCGAGTAGAACCAGCCGCGCGTCTGGTCGATCCCCTCTGAGATGAAGTTCGCCGGGAAGCGGCGCTCGAAGACGTCCTCGTTCTCGAAGGGATAGTGCCACTGGGCGAACGGCATCGATCCGGAGTCGAACCACGCGTCGATCACATAGTTCACCCGACGCGCCTCCTCGCCGCACTCGGGACAGGAGATAGCGACCTCGTCGACGTAGGGGCGATGGGGGTCGAGATCGGACAGGTCCGTGCCGGCGAGCTCGGAGAGCTCCGCGAACGAGCCGACACAGGTCGCGTGGCCTTCCCCGCAGCGCCACACCGGCAGCGGCGTCCCCCAGTAGCGGTCGCGCGACAGGCTCCAGTCCACGTTGTTGGCGAGCCAGTCCCCGAAGCGACCGTACTTGATCGTCGGCGGGTACCAGTTCGTCTCCTCGTTGCTGCGCTGCAGCTCGTCCCGCATCTGCGACGTCCGGATGTACCAGTCCATGCGCGCGTAATAGAGGAGTGGCGTCCCGCAGCGCCAGCAGTGAGGGTAGGAGTGCTCGTAGACCTCGGAGCGGAACAACACCCCGCGGCGCTCCATGTCGGCCACGATGAGTGGGTCCGCATCCTTGAACCACAGCCCGGCGAAGTCACCGGCCCCCCGCGACACCCGCCCGTCCGGTCCGATGGCCTGGAAGATCGGAAGGTCGTCGCGCTTGGCGACGACGATGTCGTCCTCACCGTAGGGCGCCAGGTGGACGACCCCCGTCCCCTCCTCGGTCGAGACGAACTCGCCGGGCCGGACGGTGTGGGCGTTACCTGCCGATTCGACGAAGGGGAAGGGAGGGACGTAACGGCGACCGATGAGGTCGCGCCCCCGTATCTCGTCGAGCACCTGCGCGCCCTCACCCAACACCGGAGCGACCAGGTCCGCGGCCAGGATCAGCCGACCATCCCGGTCCGGATCGTCCACGACCGCGTAGGCGACGTCCTCCTTGACGGCCGCCGCGAGGTTCGCCAGCAGCGTCCACGGTGTCGTCGTCCACACGAGAAGAGCGGTGTCGGGATCGTCGAGGAGGGGGAATCGCACGAACACCGACGGGTCGGTCACCCTCTGGTAGGCGTCGGGCATGTGTTGCTCGTGAGACGACAGCGAGGTCTCACAGCGCGGGCAGTAGGGGACGACCTTGTAGTCCTCCTCCAGCAGCCCCTTGTCCCAGATCTGCTTGAGCAGCCACCAGACCGACTCGACGTAATCCGGCGTCATCGTCCAGTACGCGCCCTCGAGATCTAGCCAGAAGGCGATCCGGTCGGTGAAGACCTCCCAGTCGTCGACGTAGCGCTGCACCGACTCGCGGCAGCGCCGCACGAACTCCTCGATGCCGACCTCCTCCTCGATCTGGCGCTTGTGGGTGATGCCGAGCTCCTTCTCGACCTCGACCTCGACCGGGAGCCCGTGGCAGTCCCACCCCCCCTTGCGATGCACATAGCGCCCGCGCATCGTGTGGAAGCGGCAGAAGATGTCCTTGAAGACGCGGGCGGGCACGTGATGGGTGCCGGGCCGGCCGTTGGCGGTCGGTGGGCCCTCGTAGAAAACCCATTCGTCGGCCCCCGAGCGCAGCTCCAGCGAGGCGTGGAAGACGCGGTTCGTCTTCCAGGACTCCAGCACGCGCCGCTCCATCTCCGTATAGGAGACACGAGGGTCGACGGGGAGGTAGAGCGGCTCCGTCATCTGGGCAAGGTTAGCCTGAGCAACCTGTGGAACCCTCGTTCGTAATCGCCTCTAAGGGCCGCGCGCTGATCGAGATCTTCGTCCAGCCGCGCGCCGCGAAGAACGGATTGGTCGGCGTCCACGGCCGGGCGCTCAAGGTGAAGGTGACCGCTCTGCCGACCGACGACCGCGCCAACCGGGCGGTCGAGACGCTCGTGGCACAGTGGCTGGGAGTGCCTCGCGCGCGGGTCTCGGTAGTCGCCGGGCGCGCCAGCCGAAACAAGCGGATCGCGGTGGTCGGGATGTCCCCGGAAAGCGTGGTGGCCGCTCTCGCGGCTGTGTTACCTTCTCGCGCCCATGAGCGCGGCCAAGAAGCCTTCGAGCCGCAGGTCGAGAACTCCCAAGAAGACGGCTAGGAAGGCCACCTCCAAGAAGACGACCACTCGCAAGGCGGCGGGGGCCGCCAAGAAGAAGACCGCGAAGAAGACGACCCAGAAGAAGGCCGCGGGGGCCGCCAAGAAGAAGGCGACCGCCGCGAAGAGCAAGAGCGCGCCGAAAAAGCCCGCGAAGAAGGAGGCCCAGAAGAAGGTCGCCGCCCGCAAGCCCCTGATCTCCCCGCCACCCCCGGTCCCGCGCCGCAGTACGAGACCGATGAAGCTCGACCCCCAGACGCTCGCCGACATCCGGAAGCGTCTCGAGGCCGAGCAGGCCGACCTCCAGCGGCAGGAGGAGGAGCTCGAGCACGAGTCCTTCGACGCGACCCAGTCAGATATGACCGGTGAGGTGGGCCTGGACGAGGACTTCGCGGATGCGGGGGCGGCCACGTTCGATCGCGAGCGAGACCTCTCGATCCTCAACAACATCAAGGACCTGAAGGATCAGATCACTCGCGCGATCCGGCGGATCGACGAGGGCACCTATGGCACCTGCGAACGCTGCGGGCGGCCGATAGACGCGGCGCGCCTCCGGGCACTGCCGCACGCCTCGCTGTGCATGGACTGCAAGCGCCGCGAAGAGCGGATGCGCTGAGCCGGGGACGGATATACGTCCCGCTGCTCGCGACCGCGGCCGCGGTGCTGGTACTGGATCAGGCAACGAAGGAGCTCGCGCTCCGAGAGCTGGCCGACCGACCGGTCGAGCTGATAGACGGCGTGTTGTCCCTCCGGCTGACGTTCAACCCGGGGGGCGCGTTCGGGCTCCTGCCGGGGCTCCCCGGTTTCTTCCTGATAGCGACCGTGGTGGTGATCGCAACGGTCCTTCTGTGGGCGCGCGGCCTCGAGGATGGAAGGTGGGCGATCCCCTTGGGCCTCATCCTCGGTGGGGGCTTGGGCAACCTCTACGACCGGCTGTTCCGGGAATTCGACGGCAGGGTCGTGGATTTCGTCGACCTCGCTTTCTGGCCGGTGTTCAACGGCGCCGACGCCGCGATCACGGTCGGGGTCCTGCTCGTGCTGATCTTCGGCGTTCGCCGCGAGCGATGACGCGCGTCGATTTCGTGGCCGGGGTCGCCACCACGGGCGAACGGGTCGACGCCGCCGTGGCCCGGCGCCTCGGCGTCGCCCGCACGGCGGTGCAGCGGGCGCTGCGCGAGGGCTCGCTCACGGTTGACGGGGAGGAAGTGCGGCCGAGCCATCGGCTGGGGGCCGGGCAGCGCGTGGTGGGGGTCGTGGAGGTGCCGGGGGAGCAGGCCCCCAAACCGGAGGACATCCCGATCGCGGTGCGTTACTCGGACGACCGCGTCCTTGTCGTGTCCAAGCCGGCCGGGCTCGTCACTCACCCGGCCTCGGGCCACGGGAGCGGCACGCTCGTAAACGCCCTGCTGGCGACGGGCGTGCCCCTCGCCGGGCTCGGCTCGCCCCGGCCCGGGATCGTCCACCGCCTCGACAAGGACACGTCGGGGCTTCTGCTGGTCGCCAAGGACGACGCCGCTCACGCCTTTCTGGTAGCGGCCCTCAAGGATCGGAGCATCGAGCGGACCTACGTGGCGCTGGTGCGGGGCCGCCCCCCGGCCGCATCCGGCAGCATCGACGCCCCGATCGGACGCCACCCGGCGCGCCGTTGGCTGATGGCGGTGGTGCCCGAGGGCCGCCCGGCGGTGACGAACTACCGGATCCTGGCTTCGGCGGAGCGCTACACGCTCCTCGAGGTCGGGCTCGAGACCGGGCGCACCCACCAGATACGGGTCCACCTCGCGCACCTCGGCTCCCCCGTGCTCGGGGACCGGACCTACGGGGGGGCCTCGGAGCTGTCCCGGGAGCTCGGCCTGACCAGGGCGTTCCTCCACGCCTCCCGGCTGGTCTTCCCGCATCCCGACGACTCTCGGAGTGTGGAGGTATCGGACGAGCTCCCCGAGGACCTCGCCTCGGCCCTGGCCCGAGCCGGCCTGCCGCCGCCCCCTAGCGCGCACTAAGCGCGCGCAGCCCACACCCGGGGTGGCCCAGCGCGCACAAAGCGCGCAGGGCCGCAGAGATTCCGCTAAGTGTGACGCGCGCCACAGACGATATTGAAGAGGCCAGATAGAAGCGGAGCGTGAACAACCGAAACGGCTGGCGAAACGTGCCCGCGGGGCAGTTCGGCCTCTTCGAGAGAACTCAGGTGGTGGGATCCGATCTAACGCCGCGGCAGCTGGAACGCCTTGTGGCCTCGGGCGAGGTCGAGCGGGTGCGGCCACGCGTCTATCGGGTCGCCGGTACTCCGCCTTCAGCACGGCAGGCGGTCATGGCCGCCACCCTGAGTAGCAGGGGGATCGCAAGCGGGCGAACGGCCGCGGCCCTCTGGAACATCCCGGGTTTCGTAATTCGTGAAAACGAGATCGAGGTTCTCGTTCGCGCAGGGAAGCGTTTCCCGCGGTGGTCTGGGGTGAAGGTCCATCGGACAAAGTTCTTGCCGGACGAAGATGTGCATCTCGTGAGCGGTATCCCGGTGACCTCTCCGGCCCGCACGATTCTCATGCTTGGGGCAAGTGAGTCACCGAGCGTCGTGAGGCGTGCAGCCATCCATTGCCTGCAGAACCATCTGGTCACGCCTGAACAGCTCAAACACCAGCTACAGATCATGGGTCGGTGCGGCCTAGACGGAACCGCCGCGCTGAGACGGGTCGTGGCCGCGCTGACCTTCGATCAGGAGCTCACCGACAGCGACCTCGAGGATGCCGCCGAGGAACTGCTGCGAAAGGAGGGTTACCCACAGCCTTTGCTCCATTTCAGATACGTGGAAGAAGGGGTGCTTCTGGGCGAGATTGATCTCTACTGGAGGGAGCTGAGCCTCGGGATCGAGGCCGACAGTTGGGCGTTTCACTCAGGGCGACCGGAGTTCCAGAGGGATAGGGGAAAGCAGAACTCTCTGGTCGCGGCCGGTGTCACGATCCTGCGATTCACGCCCGAGGACGCCCGTCGTCCCCGTCGCTTCCTCACCGCGTTCGAGCGGACTTGGGAGCGGCTAAGCGCGCTCTGTGCGCGCTGAGCCGCCGGATCTGGGGGGAGAGCGTGCTTAGAGCGCGAAAGGGGGCGGGGGGCGGAATCCACAGGTTGTGGCCCTTGTGACCCACAGCCCGCCCGGTAGAGGCTGACTTCGGTGCCCCGGTGCCCGCGACCGCCCTGCTCAGGGGGCCGTACTTGAAGGTGTCGCCGGGGGTGCTTATCGTGGAATCACACGGTTGTGATTCCGAGGGGAGTTCGGCGTTTGAGCTTCGTCCACCTTCATGCCCACACCGAGTACTCGATGCTCGATGGCGCCAGCCGCATCGGCGACATGTTCCGGGCCGTCGCCGAGGCGGGGATGCCGGCCTGCGCCATCACCGACCACGGCGTCATGTACGGGGCCCTGGACTTCTACAAGACCGGCCAGAAGGCCGGCGTGAAGCCGATCCTCGGGATGGAGGGCTACCTGTTCGGGGGCGACCGGAGGGAAAAGCCTCCCCAGAAGGACAACAGCGAGCGCACCCACCACCTCACCCTGCTGGCGGCCGACGACACCGGTTACGCCAACCTCGTCAAACTGTCCAGCCGCGCATGGCTGGAGGGCTTCCACTACTTCCCCCGCACCGATTGGGACATCCTCGCCGAGCACTCGGACGGCCTGATCTGTCTGTCGGGATGCCTGAGCGCGGAGATACCGAAGCTGATCGTCGCCGGCGACCTGAAGGGGGCTCGGGCCAAGGCCGCGTCGTACCGGGAGCTGTTCGGGGACCGCTTCTACCTCGAGCTGCAAGACCACGGCATCGCGACACAGAAGCCGCTCAACGACGAGCTCGTGAGGATCGGGCGCGAGCTCGGTTTGGGCTGGGTGGCGACCAACGACTCCCACTACACCCATCGCTCGGATGCGGCCGCGCACGAGGTCCTTCTCTGTATCAATACCGGCAGCGAGCTCGCCGACCCCAATCGGTTCAAGTTCGACTCCGACGAGTTCTACCTGAAAACGCCCGAGGAGATGGCCGAACGATTCGCGTCCTGGCCCGGCGCGTGCGAGACGACGCTCGAGATAGCGGACCGTTGCAACGTGACCATCTCTCTCGGCAATCTCCTGCTCCCGCGCTTCGAGGTGCCCGACGGACGCACGCTCGATTCCTACCTCGCGGAGCTCGTGGGCGACGGGCTGGCCCGCCGATACGAGCAGGCGAGCACCGAGGCCCGCGAGCGCGCGACATACGAGCTCAAAGTCATCGCCGACATGGGCTTCGCCGGCTACTTCCTCGTGGTGCAGGACTTCGTGAACTGGGCGAAGCAACAGGGCATCCGCGTGGGTCCCGGGCGCGGCAGCGCCGCGGGGTCGATCGTGTCGTACGCACTCGGCATCACCGAGCTCGACCCGTTGCGCTACGACCTCATGTTCGAGCGCTTCCTGAATCCCGAGCGCGTCGCGATGCCGGACATAGACATCGACTTCGACGAGCGGAAGCGCGGCGACGTGATCCGTTACGTGCAGGAGAAGTACGGCTACGACCGCGTCGCCCAGATCATCACGTACGGCACGATCAAGGGAAAGCAGGCGATCCGCGACGCAGCTCGCGTGCTGGGGTTCGCCTACGCAGACGGAGACCGGCTCACCAAGATGTACCCGTCTCTGATCATGGGCCGCGACTCCGGGCTCGAGAGAGCGCTCGAGACCTCTGTGGAGCTGCGGGAGGCCTACGAGGAGGGCGGCTCCGCAAAGGAGATCATCGACACCGCCCTCAAGATCGAGAACCTGAAGCGCTCGGCGGGGATCCACGCCGCTGGCGTGGTGATCGGACGCGACCCCCTCGTCGAGCACCTTCCCCTCAAGCGAGGAGAGCACGGCGAGGTCGTCACTCAGTTCGACATGAAGGGGGTCGAGGAGCTCGGGCTCCTGAAGATGGACTTCCTCGGCCTTCGGAACCTCACCGTCATCGACCTCACCCGCGCCTACATCAAGGCCAACCGCAACGTCGAGGTGGACGTCGACAACCTCGATTTCACGGATCCGAAGGTCTACGAGATGCT
>JBOGWZ010000019.1:0-12904 GCA_050694075.1 Actinomycetota bacterium
GTGGGCCTCGCGCAGGGGTGCGTCGACGAGTCGATCAAATACGTCCACGAGCGAACGGCGTTCGGCCGTCCGATCGGCGCTTTCCAGGTGTTGCAGTTCAAGATCGCCGACATGTCAACGAAAACGGAGCTCGCACGTCAGGCCTACTACCGTGCCGCGTGGCTCAAGGAGCAGGGACGTCCCTACAAGAAGGAAGCGGCCATGGCCAAGTTGTTCGCCTCCGAGAGCGCAGTCGACGTGGCGCGCGATGCGGTACAGATCCACGGAGGCTACGGCTACATAGAGGAATTCCCCGTCTGCAGGCACTTCCGCGACTCGAAGGTCTTGGAGATCGGTGAGGGCACATCGGAGGTGATGCGAATCTTGATCGCACGCGAACTGGGCCTTCCCGAGGCTTGAGTCGCTCGCAGACGCTACTCGTAACTCAGCCGGACGAGCTGAAGGCTGTGGTTTCTCGCGCCCGCTCTGCGGGGGCGGTCGCCTTCGACACCGAGTTCATGCGCGAACGCACGTACCGGGCCCGCTTGTGCCTGGTTCAGATCGCGTTCGATGAGGAGATCGCGCTCGTGGACGCGGCCGGCGAGCTCGACCTCGAGCCCGTGGGGACGATCCTGGGCGATGACGCCGTCGAGATCTTCGTGCACTCCGGGCGTCAGGACTTCGAGATCTTCTACGACCTGTTCGGCGTCGTGCCGGCGCGCGCCTTCGACGTCCAGGTCGCCGCGGGTTTTGCCGGCCACGGCGCGTCTCTCCCGTACGGTCGACTCGTCGCCTCGGTACTGGGTGTGCAGCTCAAGAAGGGAGAGGCGTACACGGACTGGTGCCGGCGACCGCTCACCGATGCTCAGATGACCTACGCGGCCGACGACGTCAGGTTCCTCGGCGACGTCGCGGCGCGGCTGAGGGAATCGCTGAGCCGGCAGGGAAGGCTGGTGTGGGCCGAGGAGGAGATGGCCGACCTCTGCGATGCCGATACCTACCGGTCGGCCCCCGGCGAGCTGTGGCGTCGCGTGTCCGGGCGCGGCACGCTCTCCGCACGCCAGACCGCGGTCTTGAGAGAGGTGGCGGCGTGGCGGGAAGAGGAGGCGGCGCGCCGCGACCTTCCTCGCGGCTGGGTCGTCAAGGATGTGGCCCTGGTCGAGATCGCCCGCCGGATGCCGACGACGATCGCCGAGCTCCGTGCGATCCGCGGCCTCGGCCGTGGGCAGGCGGAGCGGATCGGGGCGGGCGTGGTCGGCGCCGTCGCCCGCGGCAAGGCCGCGCCCGGGATCGCCCCTGCCGATCGTCCCTCCCGGGAGCTGCAGGCGAGGGCTCGGATGCTGTCGGGCTTGGCGGACGCGGTCGTGCGGGCGCGCTGTGAGCGGGAGGGGGTCGCCGCCGAGCTGGTCGCGACCCGGGGGGAGCTCGAGGGGGTGCTGATGGAGGTCGTCTCCGGGACGCTCGAGGAGGACCACCACCGCCTGCTCGCCGGCTGGCGACGCGAGCTGGCGGGTGACGCCGTGCTCGATCTGGCGCGCGGCCGCCTAGGGGTGAGGGTGGTGGACCACCCCCCCTACGTGGAGGAGGTAACACTTCGAGATCATGAGGAGGGGGCCAGGGGGAACCAGTGAGGCGCCTTGGCGCCGGGGTTCCCCCAAGAGAGGAAGGGGCCGGGGGGAACCGGCGGGAGGGGGGCCACTAGTGAGGCGCCTTGGCGGCGGGGTTCCCCCAACAGATGACAACATAGGGGACATGGCGAACGAAGAGGAACGCATAGCCCTGTTCCTGGACTTCGAGAACCTCGCGCTGGGAGCGCGGGACCGGGCCCAGAAGCTCGACATGTCGGTGATCATGGACGCGCTGTCCGAACGTGGGCGCGTCGTGGTGAGGCGGGCATACGCGGACTGGAACCTCTTCGCGGAATACCGCGCCAGTCTGGCGGCCGAGCGCATCGAGATGATCGAGATCCCGCAGCGGATGGGTATCACTCGCAAGAACGCGGCCGATATCAAGCTCTCGGTGGATGCCATGGAGCTCGCCTTCTCACGCGACTTCATCACGACCTTCGTGATCGCATCGGGCGATTCCGACTTCACGCCTCTCGTGTTGAAGCTGAGAGAGCTCAACAAGCGGGTGATCGGCGTGGGAGTGGAGGGATCGACCTCGGAGCTGTTGCCGGGAGCGTGCGACGAGTTCCTCTTCTACGAGCGCCTGGTCGGCCCCGGCACCGCGCGGGAGGCGGGGCGACGGCGCCGTCGTGAGAAGGACGAAGACGGGGAGGAGGGCCTCGCCGAACTGTCGAAGCTCGTTACGCGCACCCTCTCGGGCCTGCAGCATTCCTCGGACGGACCCGTCCTCTCGTCCATGATCAAGCGCGCGATCGTTCGCAAGGACCCCACGTTCTCGGAGAGCGACTACGGCTTTCGCGCGTGGGGCGAGATGATGCGTCACCTCGAAGCGATGGGCGTCGTCCAGCTACAGCCCGGGACGGCCGAGGGCGATCCCGTCGTCGACTTCCCCGCGGACGGCGGGAGCGAGGAGCAGGCCTTCGATATGTTGCGCGAAGTCGTGGCGGAGCTCGAGGAGAAAAACGGCTCGCCGCCACTCTCGGGGCTCAAGGACCAGTTGCGGAAGCGGGACCCGGCGTTCTCGGAGAAGAAATTCGGCTATGCGGGTTTCCTGCAGTTCGCCAAGGCGGCCGCGGCGAAGGGTGCCGTCGAGCTGGACTGGGATGACGAGATGGAGGACTACTACCTCTCGGCCGGCGCGGCCTAGCCTCAGCGCAGCCAGGTGCGAACGATCGCCTTGCTGAAGCCCCACGCGTACCGTCGCGCGGTCGGCTTCTTGGTGGCTCCGGAGGCTCGCCGTCGCAGCGTGATCGGAACCTCCGCAACGCGAAAACCCTTGCGCGCGGCGTCGAGGATCACCTCGGACACGTAGAACTGATCCTGCTTCAGGTCGAGCCTGTGCAGGGCCTCGGCCGTCATCGCTCGATATCCGGTGGAGGGGTCGGTGATGTCGGTTCGGCTGAGGAAGCTCAGGATCTTCGCGAAGAGCTTGACGCCGTGGGCGCGGATACTTGACTCCACCTCGAAGTTGCCGAGGACCCGAGATCCCTGGACCATGTCCGCGTATCCGACAAGGAGCGGGGCAACCAATCGCTCGATCTCTTTGGGGTCGTGCTGCCCATCCGCGTCGATCGTAACGACGACGTTTGCACCAGCCTCGAGCGCGGCCCTATAGCCGAGCCGTACGGCGGCCCCCGACCCCCGTCTGAGATCCCGCCGGATCACCGGCACCCCGAACGAACGTGCCACCGCCTCCGTGTCGTCCGTGCAGCCGTCGGCGACCACGATCGGTCTTACGGGAAGACCGCGTACGTCGGTCGGCATCTCTCCGATCACGGACGGGAGGTTTTCGGCTTCGTTGTAGGCGGGTACGACCACCGCGCACGCACCCTGTGCGTCGAAGCCTCCATCCTCCTCGAGTCGTTTCAAGGCGGTGTAGTCGACGAGGTGACCGATCTCGTCCGTGAGGGTGTCGTCGCGCGAGAAGCCGCGGAACGCGAGCAGCAGCGTGAACAGGTTCGAGATGACGAGAAGACCGATGATCCTCCGTTCCTGGCCCGGTTCGAACCCGAGCGCGCGCAGAACAGGGTTCAGGATGCCGGGAGCGATCGCGGCGGCCGTCAAGGCGGACGCCACGCACGCGATCAGCAGCAGCTCGCCGCGACGGAGCTGCCCACGGCGGTAGCGGTACGCGGCGAAGCCGGCGAGCACTGCGGCAACGACCGCGCCGAAGATCCTCAGTCCCATCTGGCGATGCCTCCAGCAGACCGAAAAGTGCAGGTAGAAGCCCGTTTTCCGGGTCGTCAGAGGATAGCACGGGGCCGCGAGACGCCCCGTGGAACAAGCGACCTGTTTCAATCGCTCTCTATGGAGTACGACGAGTCCACCTACGGCGAACGCATCGCCGACGTCTACGACGAGCTCTACGAGACGCTCTTCGACACAGAAGGCGCCGTCGAGTTCCTCGCCGCCCTGGCCGAGGGAGGGCGCGCTCTCGAGCTCGGCATCGGCACGGGTCGTATCGCGCTCCCGCTCAAGCAGCGCGGCGTCGAGGTGCATGGGATCGACGCCTCGGAGGCCATGGTCGAGAAGCTACGCGCCAAGCCGGGAGGAGAGGAGATCTCGATCACGATGGGGGATTTCGCCGAAACAAAGGCGGAGGGAGAGTTCGCACTCGTCTACATCCCGTTCAACACGTTGTTCGCATTGACGACCCGGGAGGATCAGGTGCGCTGCTTCCATAACGCTGCCGAACGCCTGAATCCAGAAGGAAAGTTCGTGATCGAGGTCTTCGTTCCCGACCCGACCCGCTTCAACGACCATCAGCGCGTGTCGGTGGAGCGGCTAGGGGACGAAGTCGTGCAGCTCGAAACCTCGCAACACGATCCCATCAACCAGCGCGTGACCTCCTATCACGTGTTCTTGTCGGATGGGGAGCCGGTCCGGCTGTATCCGGTGCAGATCCGTTACGCGTGGCCCTCCGAGCTGGACCTGATGGCGGAGCTGGCCGGCCTGCGCCTCCGGGAGCGATGGGGTTCGTGGCGCAGGGACAAGTTCACGTCGGAGAGCAAGTTTCACATCTCCGTTTACGAGAAGCCGACGGCCTAAGCGTTCCGCGCCCCAAGATGGCCCCTGAGGGGCCGTCTTGGGGCACGGAACCGCGCCCGGGTTAGCGTCTAGTTCGTGGCGGTAGGCCAAGCGACTGCAGCGAGGCGTGCCGGGATCCCCGTAGTCCTGATCCCGATAGCCCTCGTCGTCGTCGCCCTTCTGGGGCGAGCGGCGGGTGCGGAAGACGTTGCCGCGATCGAGACGTTCGTCCTGATCTTCACCTCGATCGTTGTCGAGGCGCTGCCGTTCGTGCTGCTCGGAGCGCTCGTCTCGGCTCTGATCCAGGTATACGTCCCCGACCGGGCGTTCGCGCGTGTCGCGCGGCTCCCGCTTGCCCTCCAGGTGCCGGGGGCCGCGTTGGGAGGAGTCGCGTTCCCGGTGTGCGAGTGCGGTTCCGTTCCGGTGGCGCGCCGCCTGATCGCGCGGGGGATGCACCCGGCCGCGGGGATCGCGTTCATGCTGGCGTCCCCGATCCTGAATCCGATCGTTCTTGGAGCCACGTTCGTGGCTTACCGGGGCCGCGGAGTGGCCCTCGAGATGGTCGTCGGTCGCGCGGTGCTGGGACTGCTCGTTGCCGTGGTGGTGGGTTGGGCCCTCGGCGGGAAGCGGGGCGACGACCTCCTCCGCCACCGGGAGCTCTCCGAGCACTATGAACTCCGAGGCGGGGTCGGGAGATGGCGGTCCGCGGTCGAGCACCTAGCCTCCGACTTCGTCTTCATGGGGAAGTTCGTCGTGGTGGGGGCTGCGCTGGCGGCGGGGCTGCAGACCATCGTTCCCCAGAGCATCGTTTCGGGTGTTGCGCGCACCCCGCTCGTGGGATCGCTCGCGCTGATGGGGATCGCGTACGTGCTGTCGCTCTGTTCCGAGGCGGATGCGTTCGTGGCCGTTTCGTTCATACAGTTCCCATTGAGCTCGCAGCTCGCGTTCCTCGTCTTCGGGCCGATGGTGGACGTGAAGCTCTCGTTCCTGTACGGGGCCACCTTCAGATCGCACTTCGTTCCTCGGCTCGCGCTCGTGACGGCCCCCGTCGTGCTCGCGGGATCGCTGTGGTTCGAGGTGATCACGAGATGAAGGCCCGCGCGTTCGTGCTGGGAGCGTGGGCCGCCTTTTTCTGGTGGCTCTGGTTGACCGACGAAGTGACCCGCTATCTGGGGCCCCGCACTTATTGGGTGGTGGTATTCGGCGCGATCTCCCTGACAGTCGCGACGATCGCTCACCTTCCGTTGGTGAGGAGGAGCGGAGCTCTGGGACGGGCCGAGGTTCTCGGTGCAGTGACTCTGCTCATCCCGATAGCGGTGGTCGTGATGGTTCCGCGCCCGGAGCTGGGGTCGTTGGCGGCGTCGCGAAAGGCCACGGGGGCCGCACCCGCGAGGGTCGTGTACGTCCCCGAGTCGTCCGGCGAGGTTTCGTTTCGCGAGATCGACCTCGCGAGCCGGTCCGCCGATTACGCGGCCACGCTTGGAGTGTCGGAGGGTATCGAGGTGGAGCTTCAGGGCTTCGTTTCCGGCGGAGAGGAGGAGCCGATCGGAGCCTTCAAGCTCGCGCGTTTCTATGTCTCCTGCTGCGCGGCCGACGCGATCCCGTATTCGGTCCTCGTTGACCCGGGAAGCTCCTCGGCGGGGTATGAGCGCGATTCGTGGTTGAGGATCGACGGATACCTCGAACAGCGGGGGGATGTCTACGTCGTCGTGGCCGAACGCGTGCGCCGGACTGAGGAGCCCTCCGATCCGTACCTGTACTAGTCTCCCGAAGCTGGGCGTCCCAGCCTTCGGATCAAGCGAAACGGAGAGTGACGCTTGCCCAAACGCGTCCTGGTTGTTGTCGTGGTGGCCGCGCTCGTCGGGGCCGTCGCGGCCTATGTGCTGCGCCCGGATCGCGGCCTGCCCGAGGGAGCTCCCACCCTCGATCAGATGGCGCGCGCCATCGGTGAACCCGTCATGCGGCATCTCTATCTCGGTCACGTGCCGGGCCGGTCGGGCGAGGTCATGCTGGTGCCCCGCCCTCACAACTTCTTGATCGGCGAGTACGAACTGACGGCGCTGGGGACGGAGAACGTGACGGTCGCCAGCTCGCACCCCAATCCGTGGGGCTACCTCACGCGCGTACCCATCGTCTTCTACGGCCCTCCCTGGATCCCGCGGGGCGAGCGGAACTTCGATCCTGTCGACATCACGGGCATCGCGCCGACCTACGCGCGCTTGTTGGGGATGGATGACTTCGATGCCGACGGTGAAGCGTTCGATGTCGTAAAGGCGCGGACGCGCCCCAAGGTCATCTTCACTGTGGTGATCGACGGCGGCGGATGGAACGTGCTCGAGGAACATCCCACCGCGTGGCCCACGATCGGATCCCTGATGAAAGGCGGAACCACTTACTTCAACGCCACGATCGGTTCGGCCCCGTCGGTCACCGGCGCGCTTCATGCCACCTTCGGCACCGGCGACTACCCCCTTCACCACGGCCTTCCCGGGAACCAGATGCGGTCCCCTCAAGGAGAGAACGTGGACGCGTGGCTGCAGAACGCCGACCCGCGCTACCTGCGATCGCCCACCGTCTCCGAGCTCTGGGACGAGCGCAACGGCAACGACGCGATCGTGGGAACGGTCTCTTACGAGGGATGGCATCTCGGCATGATCGGCCACGGCGCGCAGCGCGACGGTGGCGACAGAGACATCGCCGCGCTCTGGGAAAACGACGAACGCAGGTGGTGGATCAACGAGGACTACTACCGCATCCCCTCTTACGTTGAGGAGTTGGGAGTGGAGCGGCTGGCGGCCCACGAGCGACGGCTCGATCCCAGGGACGGGATTGCCGACGGGCTCTGGTTCGGACACACCGTGGACGAGCTCCAGGATCCAAAGCTGGAGCCGGGCACGCCGGCCTTCGTGCAACTCACCGGGGACACCGTGCTCGAGGTGATCCGCAACGAGCCGTTGGGGCGCGACGACGTAACCGACATCTTCTGGGTCGAGATGAAGATGCCCGACTTCGCAGGGCATCTCTGGAGCATGAACGACTCGGAGGAGGAAGACGTGCTGCGCGAGACCGACCGCCAGATCTCGCGGTTCTTACGGGAGTTGGACCGCGAGGTGGGAGCGGGCAACTACGTGTTCGCGATCAGCGCCGACCACGGTCAGCAGCCGCGCCCGGAGCTCACCGGCGGATGGCGCATAAACCAGAACGAGGTCGAGCGCGATGTGCGATCTCGCTTCGGGGACGTCGTCGAAAAGATCACACCTTTCGACATCTACATCGACATGGAAGCGCTCGAAGGATCGGACTACTCCCTCGAGGAGATCGCGCGCTACTTCGGGACGTACACGTTGAGAGAGAACATCCCCGAGGGCGCCCCGGGGGCCGACCGGGTGCCGGAGGCGAGGCTCGATGAGAGGCTGTTCGCCGGCGCCTTCCCGACCGGTTACCTCGCGGGTCTCTCCGACGAGGAGCTCTCGAGCTTCGGGGAAGGGAACTACCCGGAGGGGGACTTCACCGTCGGACGAGGAGATACTGAGCAGCCGTGAACATGATCCGAAGAGCGTTTGAGCTCATCTTTACCCGTCGCGACTTCGGTCTGCTCATGGGGGTCCAGTTCGCCGCCCAAGCGGGCGACGGGATCGTGCAGGCCGCGCTGGGGAAGCTGATCGTGTTCGGGGGTGAGAAAGGGTTCGACCTGGAAGGGGCTAGATCGCCCGACGACATCCTCGGCATCGTCCTTCTCACCTTCATCCCGTACACGCTCGTCAGCCCGTTTCTCGGCGTCGTGATCGATCGGTGGGAGCGACGCCGGCTCCTGTTCGTAGCAAACGCGCTGAGATCCGTTGCGATCGTCGGCGTGGGTGTGTGGTCGGCGGTCGGCCAGATCCCGAACGGCGTCCTCATCGCAGCGCTGCTCTTGACGCTCAGCTCGACGCGCGTCGTCCTTGCCACGAAGGCTGCGGCGTTGCCGGCCACCCTCGACGGCAGAGCGCTGGTCGAAGGCAACGCCACATCGCAGTTGGGAGGAGCGCTGTTCCAGCTGGGGGGCGCAGGCACGGCGCTCATCGCCGCGGACGTGATCGCGGTCGAGCCGATCGTCTTCGCGGGAGCCATCGTGTACGCGATCGGAGCGTTCTTCGCGATCGCGATCCATAGGGCCGGTGAGGTTCGCCCCCCGTCCACTTTCGTCCAGGAGATAGGGCGCGTGATACGCAACATCGTGGCCGGGGTTCAGGAGGTGGCGCGCACCCCAAAGGCCGGAGCGTCCATCACCACGTACTTCTGGCTCCGGTTGCTGTGGAGCTTCACTCTCGCCGGCGTCGGACTGATCGCGCGCGAATTGATCGGTGACGATGATCTTCAGATCGCTGTCGTCATCGGAGGCGCGGGGGCAATCGGCGCCGTACTCGGCTTCGTGCTCGCTCAGCGGTTGCACGAGAGGGTCAAGACCACCGCTCAACTTGTGTTGTCGGCATCGACGATCGGCGGCGCCGCCGTGCTCGCGCTGGGGGCGGTCGAGAGGGAGGTGGCCCTCGCGGCCCTCACCTTCTTCCTGGGGTTCGGGTTCTTCTTGGCGAAGATCAGCCTGGACACCATGGTGCAGGAAGCGCTGGGCGACGACTTCCGTGGACGAGCGTTCTCTCTCTACGACATCGCCTACAACCTCGCGTGGGTGCTCGCCGCTGCTGTGATGAAGATCTGGTGGAGCCAGGACGTGCAAGGGGTGTTGATCGCGGGCATGGGCGCCGTGTTCCTGCTGGGGGTGGGGGCCATCGGCGCGTGGTTCAAGCGCGCGGGGCTCCTCGCTCCTCTGCGCGCACAGGCGCCGGCGGACGCGTGAGGATTGGCCATCCGCGGGCGGCGATCGTAGCCCTGGTTGCCCTGGCTGCGGCGCTGGCCGCGGCCTTCCTGCTTCGGGCCGAATCGGTGCCGTCCTTCGCAGAGCAAGCGTGCGGCATCCCTGGCTCACACCTCGAGTTCGTCCGGCGAGGCTATTTCCCGGGACGCTCGGGGCAGGTGTCGATCCTGCCCGACTACCCCGGATACGTCTCGAGCGCGCGGGGCGGTTGGACCCATTCGGGACCTTGGCGTCATCTGCAGCACATCCCTCTCGTGTTCTACGGTCCCGGTGTCGTGTCCGCCGAGGGCGAGGTCGCGCGTTCGGCAACCCTTGCCGACATAGCACCGACTGTTGCAACGCTTCTCAAGGGATCGTTCCGTACCGAAGACGGCCGGACTTTGCCCGAGGTTGCGAGGATCGACGCGTCGTTCCTGCGTAGAGACAGGCCGCGACTGGTCGTGATCGTCGTGTGGGACGGCGGCGGCTGGAACGTGCTGAGGCAGTGGCCGGGGGCATGGCCCAACCTCCGTCGCGCGATAGAGGGCGGAGTCTCGTACGTCAATGCGAGCGTCGGATCGTCTCCGTCGGTCACTCCCGCGGTTCATACGACCCTCGGCACGGGGGTCTTCCCGTGGAGGCATGGCATCACCAACATCCAAGTGCGCGACGAGACCGGGGAGGTCGTGGACGCCTTCTACAGAGGTGAGTCCTCGCATCTGATTGAGGTGCCGGCCCTGGCCGAACGATGGGACCAGCTCAACGACAACCGCGCGCTCATCGGGATGGTCGGCTACGAGCCGTGGCACCTCGGGATGATCGGCCAGGGCGCGGAGCGTCCCGGCGGCGACAGGGACGATGCCGCGTGGCTCGACATCGAGACGAACGAATGGATCAGCAACCCCGATCACTACCGGCTGCCGAGTTCGCTGGTCGATCCCCGCCGACTTCAAGAGGATCTCGACAGCTTGGACGCGCGCGACGGTGAAGTGGACGACTCTTGGCTCGGGCACGAGATCCTCGACGACCGCGACCGGATCGAAGAGGTTCCCGCCTTCATCACTTACCACGGCCGCGGGATGCGCAGGATGATCCGTGACGAGGGATACGGTGCCGACGAGATCACGGATCTGCTCTTCACGAACTTCAAACAGATAGACAGGGTCGGCCATTACTTCAACATGGCGTCGGAGGAAGTTCGCCAGTCCGTCATCGAAACCGACCGTCAACTCGGCGAGTTGTTCGAGTTCCTCGACTCAGAGGTCGGCCGGAACCGGTGGGTGACCGTTGTGACCGCGGATCACGGCCAGCAGCCGGATGAAGACACGATCGGCGGCTACGGGATCGATCCCGACGAGTTGGATCGCGACCTCGTCGACGAGTTCGGTCCGGTGCTCGAGGCGAGCTGGGGGACCGAGCTGTTCCTCGATCCCGACGAGATGGCGAGCAGAGACGTCGACGTCGCAGAGGTCGCTCGTTTCGTGGGCGGCTACAGGCTGCGAGACAACGTGCTCAGCCTGGGGGAGAGGTTCGGGGGGGCGGGATCCTTCGGCCCCGGTGACCGTCTCTTCGACATGGCGATCCCCGCGGTGATGGTCCCGAACCTCTCCTGTTCCACCGATTAGGATGCCGCCACCGATGAGGGACAAGACGTTCGACGAGCGCGCCTCGACGGGGATGGACTCCCCCCCGTCCGTAGAGCGACGGGTGCTCGGGCACCCTCTCGCGTACCTGGTCACCGCCGCGCTCCTGCTGGCCCTGTTCGGCTGGACGTTCGTTGACGATCCGGATCGCGTAGCGCCCACCCGAGATCCCGCGTACTACACGTGGCGGACGGAAGCGCTGATATCTGAGGATCCGCAGACCCTTCTCGAGATCAAGGGTTCCTTCGACATGTTCGCCGGCGGTTACCGTGTGGCCGCTCCGGTTCTCGGCGGGCTCCTGCGCAGGGTCGCCGACGTCTCGTCGCTCCGCATGACGGTGCTCCTCATGGTGCTCGTCCCGGTGCTGACGGCACTCCTCTTGGGGGGGTTCGCGTACTCGCGACGTCGGGATCCACTTCTGTTCCACTCCGTGGCGCTGCTCTCGGCGAGCCTCTTCCTGACACCGCCCTTCATCGGATACCTCGACAACGTTCTGTGCCTGCTGTTCCTGGCTGCCGCGCTGTTCTTCATCGAACCGGCTCGTACCTCTTGGCCGGCGAGGTTCGGGTTCGGAGTGCTGCTGGTGTCGGCGGGCCTCACCCACCCGACGACCCTTGCGATCTTCGGGCTCGCGCTCGGCGCGATGGCAGCGGTCCGGCTGTTGTTCCGTAGGTTCGATCTGAGGTCGGTTCTGCGAGACGACGGCCCCATGCTCGCCACCGCCTTCGGCTCGGCGCTCATCGTCCTGGCTATCTGGAGCGTCGGCGTGTGGGGAGAGAGCGCCTCGCTCACCGAGGCCGCACTACCACCGCCCTACGGGAGCGACTTCTTCATCGATCGCATGAACCTGTGGATCGAGGCGATGCAACCAGCCCTCAACCTCCCATTGTTCGCGCTCGGAGTCGTCGGACTCCTGGTCGCGGGACGGCGGTGGGCGGAAGACGAGTTAGGGCGCATATCGCTCGTCTGGCTGGCGCCGCTCGTCGGACTGTTCGGATTCGTCGCGGGACTCACCTATCCCTACTACCGCTTCTTCAACACGACGCTGAGCTGGGTCCTGCTCGTGGGTGTGGGGGCGTTCTTCGCAGCCCGCGTGTTCATCTGGGTGGCAGAGCGTGGCGGCGCCGCGCGCTTGGCGCTGCTGGGCGTCGTTGCGCTGGCTGCAGTGGTCGGCGCCAACTTCTCCAAGGGGTTCGAAGTCAGTCACTGGAACGACCCCGACAAGGGCTGGCTCAGCGACGAGGAACGCACGGAGCTGGACTCGCTTCGAGCGATGTTGGCGTCCGAGGATCGCGATCGCCCCGTGGTGTTCGTTGTAGACGATGAGCCGCCCCGCCCATTTCAGATCTGGGCCTTCACCAAGCAGTCGGGTAACACGTCTCGCTATGCGTTGCCCTCAGGCCAGATCGACCGCGGTTACCTCTATCTCGGCTCGCTCGAGAACCTCGTCGCGGGGGAGCCGACGCTGAGGGGCGAGGAGACCTACGACAAGCTCTCGCCGGCGCTGTTGGAGGAGTCCCAGCAGGGGATCGCGGCGTCGGGGCAAGAGCCGGTCATCGTTGTGGCCGATGTCCTCAATCCCGCCGGCGCCAACGCGGAGATCGCCGCGGCGGGACAGGAGGCCTCTCCTGAGCTTCCCAACCCCGGCGAGGGAACACTGTGGACGGTAGACGACAACCAGGTCATCGATTGGTCCGTCGAGGCGCGTGGCGCCCCAGTCGTCACCTTGACGAACGAGGACCCGGGAGCGGCCCATCTCATCCGAGTGGTTATCGGCCTGATCGCGCTGCTGA
>JBOGWZ010000020.1:0-12437 GCA_050694075.1 Actinomycetota bacterium
CCGTTCCGTAGGCTTGTCCGTTGAGACACAGAGGCGATCGGAGGCTAGGACGCATGAAGTTCCGGTGTGAGCGAGACGAGCTTTTAGAGGCGGTTCAGTTCGCGTCGCGAGCGATCTCGAATCGGGCGACGTTGCCGGTGCTCTCGGGGTTGAAGGTCGAGGCTTCGGAGGGTGGCGAGGTGACCGTGGCCGCCACGGATCTGGAGCTCACTATGGAGAGTGCGTTCCGGGCCGGAGTCGACGAGCCTGGTCGGGTGATCGTGCCGGGGCGGCTGTTCGGAGAGATGTCGCGGACGTTGTCGGTGGGACAGGTGAGCCTCGCGTCGGGTGAAGGTGAGGTCGAGATCGGGTCGGGACGAGGTCAGTTCCGGGTCAAGACGCTCGCCAGCGACGATTACCCGGAGCTGCCGATCGACGATCGTGCCGGTCTCGAGGAGGGGCTCGCCCTCGAGATCTCTCCGACGGAGCTTGCAATCGGCCTCTCGCAGATTATCCGGAGCGCGTCCGCGGACGAGTCGCGGCAGATACTCACGGGCGTCCTGTGGGAGGTGGGTTCGGGAGAGCTGACACTTGCGGCGACCGATTCGTACCGGCTCGGGGTGCGCCGCTTCACGACGTCCGGGGGGCCGGCGGAGACGCGCAAGGTGGTCGTGCCCGCGCGCGGGCTGGCCGAGTTAGCCCGCGCTTTGCAGGGTGGTGCAGCCGAAGTCCGGACGGTGGTTCGTGACAACCTGATCGTCTTCTTCGTGAGGACACAGCCGGAGAAGGGTTCGGGGGCCGAGGAGTCCGTCATCGGGTCCAGATTCATCGAGGGGGAGTTCCCGAACTACAGACAGCTGCTCCCGACAGGCTATGAGAATGCCCTTCGCGTTAACAGGGAGGCACTGCTCGACGTGGTGAAGCGCGTCGGCCTCCTGGCCCAGAACAACATGCCGGTGAAGCTCCAACTGGGTAAAGAGCTCGAGGTATCGGCTCATACGCCGGACGTAGGTGAAGGCCAGGAGATCGTCGACGCCGACTACAACGGCGAGCCGCTCGTCATCGCGTTCAACCCGCAGTTCTTGTTGGAGGGTGCGAGCGCGGTGCAAGCCGAAAAACTGGTGGTCGAACTCGCGGACGGTCTCAAACCGGCCGTGCTGCACGGAGACGAGGACGAGAGCTTCACCTATCTGTTGATGCCGGTGAGGCTGTCGTAAGGGTTACGTGTACGTCGAGGGGCTCGCTCTGGAGGACTTCCGTAACTACGAGCGCGCCCAGGCGGACCTTTCCTCTGGGCTGAATCTCATCGTCGGGCGCAACGCCCAAGGAAAGACCAACGTGCTGGAGGCGATCCACGTCATCAGCGGTCTAGGATCTCCCCGCGCCCCCGACGCCGCGCTCGTCAGGGACGGTACGGAGAGAGCCCTCTTGCACGCGGAGGTGGCCCGCGCCGGGCGGAGGCTCCGGATCGACATGGAGATCACGCCCGGCAAGGGGATCGAGGCGCTTCTGAATCGAACTCCCGTGCGCACGACGCGCGCCTTGACCGAGGTCGTGTCGTGTGTCTTCTTCGGACCGGACGAGCTGGCGCTCGTTAAGGGGGCACCGGAGGCCCGCAGGCGATTCCTCGACGAGCTCGTCGTGAAACGACGTCCATCTCGCTACTCACTTCGGCGCGAGTGGGAACGGGTGCTGCGTCAACGGAACGCTCTGTTGCGAACCGCTCCCCGCCCGATGCCGGCCTCGACGCTCGAGACGCTGGCCGTGTGGGATGAGTCCCTGGCGCGCGCCGGCGCCACGCTGACGGCGGCTCGCCTCGAGGCACTGGCGGCCTTGATCCCACACGCCGGCAAACGCTACGAGGAGGTCGCCGGCGGCGGTCGCTTGGATCTCGGCTATGCGAGCACGTGGGTCGCCGAGGAGACGAGCGGGGAGGCCCTGGCCATGGGCGGCATCGACGAACGCGTCTTGAAGGACCTCCTGGACGCTGCGATGGCGCGAGAGCGGAAGCACGAGCTCGAACGAGGGACGTCACTGGTCGGCCCCCAGCGCGACGACGTTTCCATTCAGCTCGCGAGTGAACAGGGTGTACTCGACGCGCGCGTTTACGCCTCACAGGGGGATCAGCGCACTACCTCGCTCGCCCTCAAGCTCGGTGAGTACGACCTCCTCGTCGAGGCGCTGGGTGAGGAGCCCATCCTCCTGCTCGACGACGTGTTTTCGGAACTCGATCCCTCTCGTCGTTCGTGGCTGGCGCGCGCGGTGCGAGCGGGTGGTCAGACGCTGCTAACGTCGGCCGAGCCGGACGCGCTGGAGGGGATCGACGCGGACCGCGTGCTCGCGGTCGAGGCCGGAAGGCTGTCGGTCCGTGAGTGACGGACCGGTTCGTTTGCGAGACGTGCTCGACGGTGTGGGGCGCCGGCTCGGGGTCGGCGCGGCCGCGGATACGGGCGCGCTGTGGTCCGCCTGGAGCGAGCTTGTCGGAGAGACCATGGCCGCGCACATCGAGCCGACCTCTTTGCGCGATGGGGTGTTGAGGGTCAGGGCCGACTCGCCGGCATGGGCGACCGAGACCTCTTACCTGGCCGAGGAGATCAGGACGAGGGCCAACGGCCTGCTCGGCGGAGCAAGGATCCGCGAGGTGAAGGTGTGGGCCGGACCCGGTCAGATGTCGCGCCCGCCGGTTCCGGCCGCGCGCAACACCAGCGATCCGAGCTTGCGACGAGAGCCGCCGGAAGATCCTCAGACGGCTCTCGATCGGGCGCGACGCGCCTGGTGGTGGAGGTTTCAAGCGCGCTCGCGGCGGGGGCCCCAAGACAGGGAAAGTCCCAGGTAGATGCTATGATTGCGATGTGAATCCGACGCGCCGATCGCTGCATCAGCGCGCCCGCCCGGTCCCGTGACGGAGCCTCCGCGCACAGCCGGGAAGGTGGGCGAAGGTACGTCACCGAAGCGACCCGAATTGGGGAGGACATGACCCCGCCGAAAGCCTCTACCGCGGCCAAAAGCGCGTCGAAGACGCGCTACACCGCCGAAGACATCACGGTGCTCAAGGGTCTCGAGCCCGTGCGCCAGAGACCGAGCATGTACATCGGATCCACGGGCGCGCGCGGGCTCCATCACCTCGTTTACGAGGTGGTGGACAACGCGGTCGACGAGGCTATGGCGGGTCATTGCGACAGGATCACTGTCGAGTTGCTGGCGGACGGAGGGTGTCGTGTCTCCGACAGCGGCCGAGGCATCCCCGTGGGCATCGTCAAGGGCGAACGCAAGCCGGCTGTAGAGGTGGTGCTGACGACCCTTCACGCGGGCGGAAAGTTCGGCGGTAAGAGCTATCAGGTCTCGGGGGGGCTGCACGGAGTCGGCGTGTCCGTGGTGAACGCGCTCTCCGAACGCCTCGTCGTCGAGGTAGTGCGCGACGGGAAGCTGTGGCAACAGGAATACAAGCGAGGCAGGCCGCTGGCGAAGCTGAAGGCGGTCAAACCGGCGAAGCGCACCGGGACGACGGTGACCTTCTGGCCGGACCCGAAGATCTTCACGGAGGAGCGCGATTTCCGCTTCGACACACTCGCGCAGCGGTTGCGAGAGATGGCCTTCTTGACCAAGGGTCTCGAGATCCGCCTCATCGACGAGCGAGTGGAGCCGGCCGCGCAGGAGACTTTCCGCTATACGGGCGGGATCGTTGACTTCGTCAAGCATCTGAACTCCGCGCGCGAGCCGGTTCAGAAGCGAGTCGTGTACTTCGAGACGAAGGGCGACAATCACGAGCTCGAGATCGCCATGCAGTGGACCAACTCTTTCACCGAGTCCGTCTTCACGTTCGCCAACAACATCAACACGCACGAGGGGGGCATGCACGAGGAGGGCTTTCGGCGTTCGTTGACCCGCGTCATCACCTCCTATGCGCGGGCGAAGGGACTTCTCAAGGAGAAGGACGAGGCCTTGGTCGGCGAGGACTGCCGCGAGGGCCTGACCGCGATCGTCTCGGTGAAGCTGAAGTCCCCCCAGTTCGAGGGCCAGACCAAGACCAAGCTCGGGAACACCGAGATTCGGTCCTTCGTCGAGACATCCATGAACCAGAAATTCGGTGAGTTCATGGAAGAGCATCCCGGCGAGGCCCGCGCGATCTGTAACAAGGTGGTGGCGGCCCAGCGAGCCCGTCTGGAGGCGCGAAAGGCCCGCGACCTCGTGCGTCGCAAGTCTCTGCTCGAGTCGTCGACCTTGCCCGGCAAGCTGGCCGATTGTCAGACGCGCGACCCGGACGAGGCAGAGCTGTTCATCGTCGAGGGTGACTCGGCGGGGGGCAGCGCGAAGCAAGCGCGCAATCGCCACAACCAGGCGATCCTTCCGCTCAGGGGCAAGATCCTGAACGTGGAGCGGGCGCGGCTCGCCAAGATCCTCGAGAACAAGGAGGTGCAGGCGATCGTCGCCGCGATCGGTACTGGGATCGGGGACGAGTTCGATGTGTCCAAGTCCCGCTACCACAAGATCGTGTCGATGGCCGACGCGGACGTCGACGGCGCGCACATCAAGACGTTGTTGCTCACCCTGTTCTTCCGGTTCATGCCCGAGCTGATCGACGCCGGGTACGTCTTCGTCGCGCAGCCGCCCCTCTACCGCGTGAAGTTCAAGGGCAAGACCCACTACTTCATGAACGACCAAGAGCTCGAGGAGTTTCGGACGGCGCAGAACGGCGCCAAGGTCGAGGCGAGCCGCTTCAAAGGTCTTGGGGAGATGAATCCGCAAGAGCTGTGGGCGACCACGCTGGATCCCGACCAGCGCACCCTGTTGCGCGTGACGATGGAGGACGCGGCGCTGGCGGAGGAGATCTTCTCGACGCTCATGGGTGAGGACGTGGAGGCCCGAAAGACCTTCATCCAGCGCAACGCCAAGGACATCCGCTTCCTCGATATCTGAGAGAGATCTACATGGCAAAGGAACCATTCCAGGACAAGCTTCCCGACGAGGGAGGCAACGGGGGCATAGTTCTCGGCGAGATCAGCCTCGAGGAAGAGGTCCAGTACTCGTTCCTCGAGTACGCGATGTCGGTCATCGTCAGTCGCGCTCTTCCCGACGCGCGCGACGGGTTGAAGCCGGTGCAGCGCAGGATCCTGTACGCCGGGCTCGAGGCCGGGTTGCGGCCGGACCGACAGCACCGCAAGTGCGCGGCCCTCGTCGGTGACGTGATGAAGAAATACCATCCTCATGGAGACCAGGCGATCTACGACGCGCTCGCGCGCATGGCCCAGGACTTCTCGACGCGCTATCTGCTGATCGACGGTCAGGGCAACTTCGGTTCGATCGATGGCGACGCCCAAGCCGCAATGAGGTACACCGAGGCGCGCCTATCGCCGCTCGCGATGGAGCTGCTACGCGACATCGACGAGGAGACCGTCGACTTTCAGGACAACTACGACGGCTACGAGATCGAGCCGACCGTGCTCCCGGCCCGGTTCCCCAACCTGCTCGTCAACGGGTCGATGGGGATCGCCGTGGGCATGGCCACGAACGTGCCGCCCCACAACCTGGGCGAGGTGGTCGACGCCGTGGTGGAGGTGCTCGAGAACCCCGAGATCGCCGAGGACGACCAGAAGATGCTCAAGGCCGTCGTGAAGCACGTCAAGGGACCCGACTTTCCCACGGGTGCACTCGTGCTGGGCAAGCAGGGGATCAAGGAGGCGTTCACGACGGGGCGCGGATCCATAAAGATGCGCGCCGTATGCGAGATCGAGGAGGGACCGCGCGGTAACCCTCGCATCGTCGTGACCGAGCTTCCCTATCAGGTGAACAAGGCCCGGCTCGCGGAAAAGATCGCCGAGCTCGTCAACGCAAAGGACCGCAAGCTGGAGGGGATCCAGGACCTACGCGACGAGTCGTCGCGTGAGGGACTGCGACTGGTGATCGAGCTCAAGAAGAATGCCGTGCCTCAGGTCGTTCTGAACCAGCTCTACAAGCGGACCCAGCTGCAGGACAACTTCGGCGTGAACATGGTGGCCCTGGTCGACGGCGTCCCTCGCACACTCAACCTCGCGCAGCTGATCCAAGAATACATCACGCATCAGATCTCGGTGATCGTGCGCCGCACCCGTTTCCGCCTCCGGAAGGCCAAGGAGCGGTCTCACATCCTCGAGGGCCTGATCGTGGCGCTGGACAACATCGACGAGATCGTCGAGCTGATCCGGGCCGCGGCCGACGTCGAAGAGGCGCGCGGCGGGCTCATGGCCGGCTTCGGCCTATCGGAGATCCAGGCCCAGCACATCCTCGACATGCCGTTGAGGCGATTGACGGCCCTCGAACAGGACAAGATCCGCGACGAGCATGCCGACCTACAGAAGACGATCAAGGAGCTCGGGGGGATCCTGAAGTCGCAGGCCAAGCAGCGCGCCATTGTGGCCGACGAGCTCAAGCAGGTCCGCGAGAAGTTCGGGGACGCCCGCCGGACGCGCATCGTTCCCGACGAGGGCGAGATGAACATCGAGGACCTGATCGCGGATGAGGATCTTGCCATCTCGGTGTCGCGGGACGGCTACATCAAGTCCACTCCGCTCGATACCTACAGGCGGCAGGGTCGTGGAGGCCGGGGCGTCCGCGGCGCCTCCCTGAAGGAGGGTGACATCGTCGAGCACCTCATCACGACGACCGCCCACTCGTACCTGCTTCTCTTCTCGACAAACGGCCGCGTTTACCGGCTCAAGGCGCATGAGCTTCCAAAGCGCGAGCGAACGGCGCGCGGCAGCCACGTCGTCAACGTCGTGTCGATGCGGCCGGAGGACGAAGTGGCGGCGGTGATCGATACCCGCGACTACGAGACCTATCGGTACCTGCTGATCGCGACCAAACGCGGCATGGTGAAGAAGACCGCGTTCCGCGAGTACGACAGCTCACGGCGAGAGGGGATCATCGCCCTCAAGCTCAAGCAAGGAGACGAGGTCGTCCGCGTCCGTCCGACGTCGGGCAATGATGACATCCTGCTTGTCTCCAAGAAGGGCAAGGCGATCCGGTTCAAGGAGGCCGCGGTGAGACCCATGGGCCGCGCGGCGACGGGTGTCATCGGGATCAGGCTCGACCCCGACGACGAGGTCGTGTCGTGCAACGTGGTGAGCGATCAAAACGCCGAGCTATTGGTCATCACGGAGTTCGGGTTCGGAAAGCGCACCAAGCTCTCCGCGTTCCCGAGAAAGGGTCGTGGGGGGAAGGGCGTGATCGCGGCGAAGCTCACCAAGCCTCGAGGTCAGATCGTCGGTGCGAGCGTGGTCCATTCGGGCGATGAGGTGTTCCTGATATCCGACGACGGTGTAGTCATCCGAATGGGAGTGGACTCGATCTCGCGGCAGGGCCGGCCGACTACGGGCGTACGTGTCATGAACCTCGCCCAGGGAGCGCACGTCAGCTCTCTGGCGCCGGTGGTAGGCGAAAGCGAGGAGAACGGCCAGGGACGCCTCGACTCATAGTTCCCATCGAGGGACTGGTTTTCCGGGTTAGGAAGTACGCTTTCCCGCATACTGAACGCTGCCGATAATCGATCGGAGAGAGCGTTGAGTTCCAGAAGAGACGATCCCGAGATCTGGCGCACGGAGGCAGAGACATCGTCCGCCTCCGGCGGTCACGTCACGCCCGACCCCCTGTTCGACACGCTCGGGACCCCGTCCGCCGTACCTGAGGCCGCGTACGAGAGGAGAGAGAAGCCCGAACGAACCGACGTGATCCCCCGCGGCGCTCCCGTTTCGCCGGAGCACTATCCCACCCCGCGGCGCAGGCCTCGCCCGGCCCTGCGTCGTGTGAGACGCACCCTCAAGCATGTCGATCCGCTTAGCGTGCTCAAGATCTCGTTGATCTTCTACGCGTGCTTCTTGGTGTTGTGGCTGCTATTCGTTGCCTTCGTCTATTGGATCTTGTCGGGTGCCGGCTTGTTCGATGCGATCGAGAACTTCCGTCGAGGCTTTGCGTTCGAGGGCAGGTTCGATGTCTCACTCTGGACCGTCGAGAGGTGGGCATTCGTGATTGGGCTCAGCTTTTCGGTTCTTGCATCACTCGTGAACGTGTTCATAGCGTTCCTCTACAACGTGGGCGCGGACGCGATCGGCGGCGTCGAGATGACTTTCGTGGAGCGCGATCTCTAAACGGGGTATGGCTCGAGTCGCGCCGGACGAACGCCGCGTGCAGCCACCTCTCGTAGGAATGACCGGGGGTCGAAGACCGCGTCCGGAGGATGGACGCCGGGGGCCGTGACCCTTCCGGCGCCGATATCGAGGGCCGCGCGCGCGATGGTGGTGGCGGCAAGGTTGGAGAGGTGATCGGCGACTCCCAGCGACAAGGTGGAGGGACGGCCTCCGGTTTCTCCGTGCACGTCGACACGCGCCGCGCTCCACGTCGGGCCGCGCGGCGGGAGGCGCTGCAGCAATGGTGTGAAGGGACGGGTGAGCTTGAGCGCGAGCCGACGTCGATCCTCTGTCCTTGTCAAACCGATCGCCCCCGCGCCGCGCGCGGCGTCCATCACCGCACGTTCGGTTAGACCAAGCCGGAACCGAGCCCCCTGAAGTTCGGGGAAGGTCCTTCCGAGTGTGGCTACCTCGGGGTGGCCGAACAGATACGTCTCGACCCAGCCCACGGGCTCGGGGAAATACACCGGGCGAGGGGCGTCGGCCGTCGGGGCGTTCGCCGTGCGACCCCCCGAGTAGAAGCGGGCGTCCTCACCGAGCATACGCAGGAGGTGCTGAGCGGCCGCCGCGCCGTCGGCCTCGGTCGACGACATCGCCGCGGCAACGTCGATTTCCACGACGCGATCCAGCGATTCGGCCGCGAGACGCACCAGCAGGTTCGTCAACCCGGGGCTGAGCCCGCACCCGGTTACAACCGTGACCCCGGCTCCCCGGGCCTCCTCCGCCAGCTCCAGGACGGCCTCCAGCGCCGGGAGATCGTTGCAGAGCGATACGTAGGGAGTGCCGGCTCTCACCGCGGCCCGCACCGAGGGTAGTTCGAGCAGGTACCCCGGCCCCGCGCACGAGACGCTCACGTCCATCGCCGCCATCGCATCGGCGAGGGCGGCCTCGTCGCGCGCATCGAGAACTGCGGAAGCGATCCGTCCGTCGCCCCCGAAATACCGAGCGAGTCCTTCGAGGCTGCCGCGGTTGCGCGCCGCCATCAGCAGGAACGAGACCTCGTCCGATCGTGCGAGCTCCGCTGCCGCGCGCCGACCCATCGCTCCCGTGGCACCGAGAAGGAGCACTCGCATTCCTAGGGCCCGTCGAGGTCGATCTCCCGCCAGCGTCCTTCCGGTGGCGGAAGCTTGGAGTGCGCCAGCGCGCGCCCCCACCACACCGCCAGTGCGAGTACGGCGGCGATCCCAACGAGGCGCGATGCGCGGGCGCTCATGCCGGTCACTATAGGCCCGCCTTAGTGACGAGGGCCTCTTAGGATGGCGGCTTAACGCTTCGGAGGTTCCGATGTCGGACGCCATGATCTCCCTCAACCACGTGACCAAGGTCTTCGACGGGGCCGGAGGACCTGCAGTTGGGGAACTCTCTTTGGAGGTTCCGGAGGGCGAGATCGTCGTCCTGGTGGGCCCCTCTGGCTGCGGGAAGACGACGACGATGAGGATGATCAACCGGCTCGTGGAGCCGACGTCCGGCGAGATCTTCGTTGGCGGTGTTGACGTGATGAAGCAGGATCCGGTCAAGCTCCGGCGGGGGATCGGCTACGTGATCCAGAGCATCGGGCTCCTGCCCCATCGCACGGTCGAGGAAAACATCACGATTGTGCCCCAGCTGCTCGGGTGGGAGCGCTCACGGATCAGCTCCCGTGTATCCGAGCTCATGGAGATGTTCGATCTCGATAGGGGGTTCCTGCGCCGTTATCCGAGGGAGCTCTCCGGTGGTCAGCGTCAGCGCGTCGGGGTCGCCCGAGCCCTCGCTGCGGACCCGCCGGTCATGCTTATGGATGAGCCTTTCGGTGCAGTCGATCCCATCATCCGGGAGCGACTACAGGACCAGTTCCTCTCGATCCAGCGCGACATTCGCAAGACCATCGTCTTCGTAACACACGACATCGATGAGGCGATAAAGATGGCAGATCGCATCGCGATCATGAACATCGGCGGGGTGCTGGAGCATTTCGCTCCCCCCGAGGAGATCCTGAGAGAGCCGGCCAACGAATTCGTCGAGAGATTCGTTGGGCCGGAGAGGGGACTCAAGCGTCTGTCGCTCATGAAAGTGTCGGACATAAAACCGGAAGAGGGTCCCGTCGTGAGGCCATCCTCGCCTTCGGCCGAGGCCTTGCGCGAGATCGACCGGTTCGGGTTGGGCTGGACAACGGTGGTCGGTGACGACGACGAGCTCCTTGGCTGGGTCGACGAAGATGAGCTCCGAAGGGTCTCCACGGTGAGTGAAACGCCGGCCCGCCGCTTCAGCGCCTACGTGACCGCGGACAGCACCTTGCGCGAGGCTCTGGACTCGATCGTGACGTCGCGTACTAATGTCGCCGTGGTCGCCGACGATGACGACCGCTACCTCGGCATATTGACCATCGAGAAGGTGTCCCGGGAGATCGTCGGATGATCCTCGCTCAGGGAGAGGAGCCCCTCGTTCGCTGGGACTGGGTTGGGGATCACACCGACCTCTACCTCGAAAAGTTGGTCGAGCACAGCCAACTAACGGCGATCGCAGTGGGGGTTGGTCTCCTGATCTCGTTGCCCGTTGGGATCTACGTCTATGCGCACCGGCGTGCCTACCCACCCGTAACCGCGTTCACCGGCATCCTGTACACCATTCCAAGCCTGGCACTATTCGCGTTCCTGGTCCCGTACACGGGCTTCTCTTTCGTAACAGCGGAGATAGGGCTCGTCGGCTACACGCTCTTGATCTTGATCAGGAACGTCGTTGCCGGGCTGCAAGGAGTGCCGGAAGACGCCAGGGACGCCGCTCGTGGCATGGGGTACAGCAGGCGCCAGCTGCTCTGGCGTGTCGAGCTGCCGCTGGCAATGCCCGCGATCATGACCGGAGTTCGCGTCGCCACGGTCACGACGATCGGCTTGGTTACGGTCACATCGTTGATAGGGCTCGGTGGTTTCGGGAGGCTGATCCTCGATGGCTGGCGAACCTTCTTCCCCACCATGACCATCACCGGCTCGGTTCTCTCTATTGCCTTGGCGGTCGGGGTTGACGGACTCCTGCTCCTAACGCAGAGGTTCCTTGCACCCTGGTATCAGGGCGCGCGCAGGGCGTACGGCTGATGGGCGTCGTGGGGGACGCGCTCTCGTTCCTGACGACCGCGGAGAGCTGGTCCGGGTCCACGGGTATTCCGACGAGGCTGTGGGAGCACGTCTTCTTGTCCGCGCTGGGGTGCGTGTTCGCCATCGCGATCGCGCTTCCGGTTGGGATGTACATAGGTCATACGGGGCGTTTCCGCTTCATAGCCGTTTCTATCGGAAACCTTGGGCGTGCACTTCCTTCATTCGGGATCCTCGGCTTCGTCTTTCCCTTCACCCTGCAGTACGAGTTCCCCGGTGACATCGGCTTCTCCGCGACGCTCATCGCGATGGTGGTATTGGGTATCCCCCCGATCCTTCTGAACTCCTACGTTGGGATCGAGTCGGTCGATCGTGACGTGGTCGAGGCATCCAGAGGGGTGGGACTGACGGAGCGACAGATCCTGTTCCGGTCGGAGCTACCGCTCGGTATGGCTTTGATCCTCGCGGGCATTCGGAACGCCGCCGTTGCGGTCGTGGCGACCGCCACTCTGGGGGCCATCTTCGGGTGGGGGGGCCTGGGCCGGCTCATCGTCGATGGTTTCGCGCAGGGAGATCACGGCCAGCTTCTCGCGGGAGCCTTTCTGGTGGCTCTCCTGGCCATAGCCACTGAGCTATCCCTCGGACTTCTCGAGCGCCGCTTCAGACGACGAGAAGGAGCGGTCGAGGCCGAGGAAGTCCTGAGGACGCCCCCAGCCATAGTGGCCGCGTAGCATCGCGACCCCTATAGGGTTGCGCCTTCGTAGGAGGGCCCTAAAGGCCATGGCGAGAGGAGGCTGACCCATGCGGAGATCCCGCAGCCTCGTCCTCGGGGCGACCCTCATCGCGCTGGCGCTGTTCGCCGCCGCGTGTGGGTCGGGTGAGGACGACGACGACGGAGGTGCCGGGGAGGAACAGAGGGGGAGTGTGACGGTCGGTGTGTCCGGCGCGTTCACCGAGAACCAACTCTTAGCGGAGATGTACGCGCAGGCGCTCGAAAACGTTGGCTACGACGTGAGCCGGCAGCTCGAGATCGGCTCGCGCGAGATCTCGCAGCCGGCGCTGGTGGACGGGGAGATCGACATCAAACCGGAGTACCTGGCATCGCTATTGCTGTTCCTCGACCCCAAGGCGGAGGCTTCGGGGATCCCGGAGGAGAACGTCTCCGTGCTGGAGCCGCTACTTGCGGAGCAGGGGGTCGCGCTGCTCGAGCCGTCTCCGGCAACAGATCAAAACG
>JBOGWZ010000021.1:0-12263 GCA_050694075.1 Actinomycetota bacterium
TCTCCTCGTACTGCACCTCGACGCCCGCGAGCCCGTCACCGTCGACGTTGACGATGCCGAGCACGTGCGACGCGAGCTCCCCGTTCGGGTAGACGCGACGGGCCTCGGGACGCATGAACACTCCGGGTACGTTGAGCCTCCCGACCTTCTCGGCGAGCTCCGGCGGGGCTTGGCGCACCAGGTACTCGAACCGGCTCCAGGACGGCGAGCCGATGAGCTTCTCCTCCAGCTCGACCACGCTTTGCCCCAGGACGGGTGCCAGTTCCTCCGCCGCGGCGCGGGGATCCTCGACCATGACGGGATCGGTGTAGATAGTGCGCAGGTCCACCGAGATCGCGAGTGGCTCGCCGTCGCGGTCGAATATCGCTCCGCGGCGCGCGGCGAACGTCACCTCCCGACGTCGCTGGTCCTCGGCGAGTTGCGCGTAGGCGGGGGCGTTCACTATCTGCAAGATCACCAAACGCGCCGCCAGCGCAGCGAATGCGACGGAAAGGACCGCGAAGAGCGCCAGCAGGCGCAGGGGGGCCGCGGAGCGAGTCTTTCTGTTCGTGGAAGGGGAGGAGGAGGGAATAAGGGTCCGCCTCCTGCGGGCCGGGGCGGGCCGGGGACCAACTGGGTTCCTCCTCGACGGCGGCCGCCGAGGAGGCATCAGCGCGACCCTGCCTCGAGCGCCACCCCGGCGGCGGGGGGACCCGCCCGGCGCGGCAGGCGGGCGACGCCGCTATCGGTGTGGGGTATGTCCGCCACGATGTACGTGACCTGCTGGGGATCCACCATTCCGAGGACGTCCCTGGCGTAGCGCTCGATGCGGGCCGGGCTTTCGAGGCGAGCGGCCTCGAGCCTCAGCTCCTCCTGCTCGCGCTCCGCCCGGACCAGACTCTCCCGGAGGTCCGCGAGCTTGAACGCGGACTGCGCCAGCACCACCTGCTCGAGCAGGACTCCGAAGACGAGGGTCACCGCGACGATGGCTCCCACGATCACCATGGGAGCGAGCCGCCGCGATTCGCCTCTCCGGATGAGGTTGCGAGACCCCCGCCGCACCAACGTAAGGTGCGCCCGTTGCCGCCGTGACCGGGCCGCGCGCGCTCTCTGAGCGGACGAGTGTGCGCTCACGCGGCCGGAGTCTCCAGCTTCTCGGCGGCGCGGAGACGGGCGGAAGTCGCGCGCGGGTTGGCATCTAGTTCTGCTCTCGAAGGACGAACGGGACGGCGAGTCAGGACGCGCACGCGGGCCCGCGCCTCGCAACGGCACACGGGGAAGTCCGGAGGACACACGCAGTCCCTGGCTTCCGCTGCGAGACGGCGCTTCACTATGCGGTCCTCCAGGGAATGATAGGAGATCACCGCGATGCGCCCGCCGGGCGCCAGCTCCTCGATCGCAACCGGCAACGCGCGTCGCAACGCTTCGAGCTCACCGTTTACCTCGATGCGGATCGCCTGGAAGGTGCGGCGGGCGGGATGCCCTCCCGTGCGCCGGGTGGCAGCCGGGATCGCGTCGCGCACCACCTCCGCGAGGCTCTCTGTCGTTTCGATCGGCCGGGCCGCGACGATCGCGCGCACGACGCGCTCGGCAAACCGTTCTTCGCCGTATCGCTTGATGACGCGCGCGAGCCTCTCGGCCGGGTAGGTGTTCACCACTTCGTGTGCAGAGAGTCGCTGGGAGGGGTCCATGCGCATGTCGAGGGGCCCTGCGGCGCGATAGCCGAACCCCCGACGCGCTTCATCCAGTTGGGGTGAGGAAACTCCAAGGTCGAATAGGACTCCGCGAATCTCCGGAGACCCGAGTCGTTCCAGTAGGGCCTCGAGGTCTTGGAAATCGCCACGGACGAGCCGAAAACGCCCTTGATACGGGGCGAGGTTGGTCCCACTCGCCTCCAGCGCCTCAGGGTCGCGATCGATGCCGACGAGCTCCCCCTGGGGCGCGCACCCAAGGAGCGCGGCGGCGTGGCCCCCACCGCCGACGGTCGCGTCGACGAAGACCCCTCCCCCGGCGAGGGCGGGGGCGAGAAGGTCGCAGACCTCGTCCGCGAGGACAGGTACATGTCCCATAGAAGGCCCTCAGCTCCGCGCAGGCCCGACGGCTCCCATGAGGATTCCATCGTCACCGCCCGAGCGCTCTCGTGGCGACGGCGAGCACGCCCAGAAGGCCGCCCACCGACGATCCGGTCAGGGCGAGCAGCACGAGGCTCTGGCTGACCTCGCGTGCGAGCCCGATCCTGGGTACCACCCGCGACGGGTTGCTCATCATCCTCTCCCTTCTAGAAGTTGAGCCCCTCTACGAGCTCTTCCATCCGCTGCTCCCCATGCGCCTGCTGCTCGGCCAGGCGCTCGGGGTTCCAAATCTCGGCCCGGTTGAAGAGCCCCACCAGCACGACGTCCCGGTCGACGCCGGCGTACTCCCTTAGCGGCAAGGGGACGTTGATCCGCCCCTGACGGTCGATCTCGTCCGGCGAGGCGCTGCCCGCGACCACCCGCACGATCGTGCGGGCCCTGGCGTCGCTCTGGGGAAGCGCTCTGAGCATCCGCTCCAGCTCCGTCCACCCCTCTTGCGACCACATCGCCACGCACTGGTCCAGCCACTTCGTGAGGACGACGATGTCCCCGATGAACTCGTCCCTCATCCGCGACGGGACGATCAGGCGCCCCTTGGCGTCCATGGTGTGACGGAACTCCCCGGTGAACGACACTCACTCCCCTCGCGGCGACCGGGAGGTGAGGTGGACCCCGTGCGGCGCGCGGGGTCCACCACTTTCCTCCACTTCAGTCCACTTAGTGGGCAAAGTAGACCCCATCGCGCCCAAAGTCAACGTTGGGCACCCTAATTACAATTCTGTAATTTGTTGCTTGAGATAGCTTCTGTTAACGTTTGATTAGTTCATATCGGACGAGCCCGCCACCGGCGCCATCGCTGAGGCCGAAAAGATTTGCAGAAACCGGGCGCAGTCGAGGGTTTTCCTGTCGTACCCCCCTCCTAGAATCGAACACATGTTCGAGAAAGTGAAGAAGCTGCGCTCCAGCCTCCAGGCAATCGTGAAAGACCTCGACCCCGAGGTCATGGAATCCCGCAGCGCCATCGCCCTGGTCGAGGACTTCGCCGCCATCGAGCACCTCGCGGCGGCGGGAAAGGCGCTGGCCGCAAAGAGGGTGGCGGAGTCGGGGGCATGGAGAAGCAACGGCCATCGCACCGCCGCTCACTGGATGGCGCTCAAGACGGGGACGTCAGTGGGGTCGGCGGTGCAGGTGCTGGAGACCGCATCGCGCCTTTCGGAGCTGCCGAAGACCGACAACGCGGTGCGAGCCGGCAAGCTGTCGGAGGCCCAGGCTAGAGAGATCGTCTCGGCCGCGGCGGCCTCCCCTTCCTCCGAGGGCGAGCTCCTAAAGGTCGCCAAGAGGGAGGGCATGGCGACGCTCAAGGAGAGCTGCGCCCGGGTCAAGGCGGCGGCGGCCGCCGACGAGTGCGAGCCCTACGGCCGCATCCACAAGAGGAGACGGCTCCGCAACTGGACCGATCACGACGGAGCCTTTCACCTCGAAGCCATTCTCACCCCCGACTGTGGCGCCAAGGTCCTCGCCGCCCTCGAGCCCTACCGGGAGCGCATCTTTCAAGAGGCGAGAAAGCAGGGACGGAGAGAGCCCTCCGAGGCCTACGGCGCCGACGCCCTCGTCGCGATGGCCCAGGACAGGAGAAACGGTGTCGCAAGCAAGGGCCGCAATGACCCCGGGGCCCTCGTGCACGTCTTCGTCGACCACAAGGCTCTCGTGCGAGGGCACACGAAAGGAGGTGAAATGTGCGAGATCTCAGGCGTGGGGCCCGTCCCCGTGGCCACCGCCAGGGCGTTGGCCGACGACGCCTATCTCCGGGTGCTGGTCACCGACGGCACCGACATTCGGGCCGTGTCAAACCTCGGGCGCACGATCCCGACGCGCCTCAAGACCGCGGTGATCGCGCGCGACCGCAAGTGCAGGGTGTGGGGCTGTGAGGCACGCGACCACCTCCAGATAGACCACATCGTCCAGGTCACCGACCACGGACCGAACTCACTTGCGAACCTGTGGCGGCTCTGCCCTCACCATCACTACCTCAAGACCTATAAGGCGTACCGGGTCGTGGGCGAGCCGGGGGCGCGGAGCCTGGTTCCACCGGGTGAGCCGATACAGGAGCGGGAAGCGGAGGTCGCGGTAGGAAGCGCGCGCGGTCCTTAGATCAGGAACGCGCGGTCGCTGAACTGCTAGGCGAAACGCGGGCGCAGGCGCGGCGGCAGCGCCAGGTACTGCTCCCAGTGGGGATCGATCCGGTCGACGGCCACGACGATCCACACGCTCTCGTGGGGCGGCCTCGGCGCCCTCTTCAGGCGCATGCCGACGTCGGACGGCGAGCGGTTCTCCTTGCGAGCGTTGCAGCGCCGGCACGCCGCCACGACGTTCTCCCAGCTATGGGCCCCGCCTCGGCTCTTCGGGATGACGTGATCGACGTTCTCCGCCTTGGATCCGCAGTACTGGCATTCGAAGTGGTCCCTTACGAGGACCGCCCGCCGGGACAGGGAGGCTCGCGCCCGGTATGGCACCTTCACGAAGTACTTCAGTCGCACCACGCTGGGGGCGTGCAGCTCGAGACGCTCCGACCGGTACAGGTGTCCGTTGGTGTGGACGACCTCGGCCTTGCCCTTGAGCGCGAGGACGAGGGCCCGCCGCACGGGAACCACGCACAGGGGCTGATAAGACGCGTTCAGCACCAGCGCCTTCGCCAAGGTGCGCCAAGTCTAAGCGGAAGCTGCTCGAGCGCGGCGCACCGTCGGCGCACGATCAGTCCCTCAGGAACCCGATCGTGTCCCTGCCGGAGAAGCGCAGGCGCTCGGCCGTCTCTCGGGTGAGGTCGAGGTCGGCAGAGCCGTACGGCCCCCGGTCGATCACCGGAACCGTGATGTAGCGGCCCTCGTGCAACAGGGCCACCTCGGTACCGCACGGTAACGTCCGGTGGGCGACTCCGAGCATGCCGTAGGTGTATCTGCGCCCGCACGCGGTGCGTTCGCCGTAGAAGCCCGGCCCGTACCACGTGGCCGGGGCCTTGCGGAACACGGTCACCCGTCGTCCTCGGGTGGCCGCCGCGTTCACCCCGTCTCCCCCGAAGCGGACGCGGATCCTGCGGCGACCCCGGCGGTTCGCGTCGTAGCGCGCCACGAAGTCCCCGTCCGAGGCTCCCACGCGGGCAAACGTCCGCCACTCCCCTGCGACCCGGTGTTGAAGCACCACCTCACGCCCTGCGGTGGCCGGGCGGAGCGCGCCCCAAAAAACGACGGTGCGCCCGATCAGCACGCGCGCGCGCGACGCCCTCAGGGTGAGGAGGGGCCGCACGCCGATCGAGTCGGTGTCGCTGTAGGTGGAGGCCCCGCTCACTTCGTCGCTCCAGGCGAGCCGGTATTCGGCCGTCTTGCGGAGGGAGTCGACGCGGAAGACAACGTTGCCCTCGGAGTCGGTCGTCTCGGTGGCGATAGTCCTCCAGTCGAGCCCCGGCGGGCGCCGCTCGAGTGAGACCTCGTCGCCGGGCGTGCCGTCTTCCAACCGCCCCTCGATACGGGCGTCCCTCTTGAACCCCACGACGTCGGGTGCCGAGGTGATCACCGGGCGGGCACCGGACGTCTGAGCGCGCGCGGTCCCGGCCGACAAGAAGGCGATCGCAACGACGCCGAGGAGGGCGATGGGAGCGCGCGCACGGGACGGGGGCAGGCGCATGAGCGTCTCCTTCCGTTCGGCTGCGGGCGGCGCCTGCGGTCCGCTCTGGGGGCGGACCGCGCCAGGCGAGGCCTCGTGACGGAATGGGGCAAATACCCCTAATCCGGTCTCGGACCGCCGAGGACCCTAGTCGCTATCGCTAACTCTTGCAAGCACGGTGGCGGGGGGAACGCCTTAGGGCGCCCGCCTAGGCGTGAGCCGCGCGATCGATCTCCTCGCCCGATTCGACCGGGTACCAGCACGCAGCCGTGTGCCCCCGGGCCAACTCGCCGAGGGGGGGCATCTCGATGCGGCAGTTCTCGGGGATCCCCCCGTTCCCCACGGCGCGCGCCTTGGGACAGCGCGGATGGAAGGGACACCCGGATGGTGGATCCACCGGCGACGGAACGTCCCCTTCGAGAACGATGCGGTCCACCGACGTACCCACCTGCGCTAGGTGACCTCTGGGCACCGCCGAGAGCAGCGACGCGGTGTAGGGATGCTTGGGATGGCGGAGCAGCTCGGCGGCGGGAGCAACCTCCACGACACGTCCCAGGTACATGACCGCGATGCGATCGGACACGTGCCGCACGACCCCCAGGTCGTGCGAGATGAAGAGATAGGTGAGGTCGAACTCGTCTTGCAGGTCCTGAAGAAGATTGAGGATCTGGGCCTGGATCGAGACGTCGAGCGCCGAAACCGGTTCGTCGCACACGATGAGCTTTGGTCGCAGAGCCAATGAACGCGCCACTCCTATCCGCTGTCTCTGGCCCCCGGAGAATTCGTGCGGATACCTGTTGTAGTGCTCGGGGTTGAGCCCCACGCGTTCCATCAGCTCTTGAGCCCTGGCCTTGGGATCCTTCTCGGTCTTGTGGATGCGGTATGGCTCACGGATGATCTGCCCCACCGTCTGTCGCGGATTCAGGGAGGCATAGGGGTCCTGAAAGATGATCTGCATGTTGCGACGCACCTCACGCAACGCGCGCGGTCGGAGACGGGTGATGTCGCGCCCATCGAAGGTAATCGTTCCCGATGTGGGATCCAGGAGCCTGGTGATCAGTCGAGCGGTGGTGGATTTGCCGCAGCCCGACTCTCCGACAAGCCCCAGTGTCTCGCCCTTGGCGATCGAGAACGATACGTCCTCCACCGCATGGACGCGGCCGATCTCACGTTGCCAGATGATGCCCTGGCGGATCGGGAAATACTTGGTGAGCTTGACCACTTCGACCAGCGCGTCTTGCATCACGCCGGTTTCTCTTCCCGTTGAGCCTCGCGTTCGTTCCACAGGCGCCTCTTGCTCTCGATGCCCAGGTGACACGCGTCCGGGTGGCCCCCACCGCGGTCGGTAAGTTCGGGGACCTCGGAATCGCAGGGCGCGAACCGGTGCGGGCAGCGGGGATGGAACGCGCATCCCTTGGGGACGTGGATCAACGACGGCGGCAGACCCTTGATCGGCACCAACCGCTGAACGGGTCGGTCGATCTGGGGGATCGATTCCAGGAGCCCCCACGTATAGGGGTGAAGGGGCCTCGTGAAGATCTCGTCGCGCGTTCCCTTCTCGATCGCGCGGCCCGCGTACATCACCATCACGGATCGGGCAACGTCGGCCACAACGCCCAGATCGTGGGTGATCAGCACGACTCCTACGTCGAACTCGGCCTTGAGCCGGTCGATCAGCTGGAGGATCTGAGCCTGAACCGTCACGTCGAGGGCCGTCGTGGGCTCGTCTGCGATCAGCAGCCTTGGGTCCAGGGCAAGGGCCATCGCGATCATCGCGCGCTGCCGCATCCCCCCCGAGAACTCGTGCGGATACTGGCTCGCCCGCTCCTGCGCGTTGGGCATCTGCACGCGGCGGAGCATCTCGACCGCGTTCTCGAAGGCCTCTTTCTTGCTCACGTCGCGGTGAGCGAGGATCGCCTCCGCGATCTGGTCTCCCACTTTGTAGAAGGGATGCAGCGACGTCATCGGGTCCTGGAACACCATCCCGATCGCGGCGCCGCGGATGCGCCGCATCTCGTGCGGAGGCAATCTCAGCAGGTCCTGGCCCTCGAACAGCACCTCTCCCTCGATCAAGGCGGTCCCAGTTCCGGTCAGTCCCATCACGGTCAAGAAGGTGACACTCTTGCCGGAGCCCGACTCCCCCACGACCCCAAGCGTCTCTCCGGGCTCGAGTGTGAAGGAGATGCCGTCGACCGCCTTTACGATCCCGTCGGGTGTGGGGAAGTGCACCTTGAGGTCACGGACCTCGAGCAGTGGCGCCTCGCTCACTACGCGTACCTGACCCTGGGGTCGAGGTAGGCGTAGACGATGTCGACGATCAGGTTCATGATCGCAACGGCCAGCGCGGCGATCACGACCACCGCGAGGATGACCGGGAGGTCTCCACGGGCTACCGACCTGACGACGTAGCTCCCTAGCCCGTCGAGGTTGAACACGGTCTCGGTGATGATGGCGCCGCCGAGCAGCGTCCCGACGTCGATGCCGAACATCGTGACCACGGGTGTCAGACTCGCTCTCAGCCCGTGCTTGTAGATGACTTTCCGTTCGGACAGTCCCTTTGCACGAGCAGTTCGTATGTAGTCCTCCCCCATCGTCTCTATGAGGTTGCCGCGCACCATCCGCGCGTAGAAAGCCGCGAACAAGAACGCGAGGACGAACCAGGGCAGGATCATGTGCCTGAACCACTCGACAGGATCCTCCCCGAACGGGACGTAACCGGTGCCCGGGAGGATGTCGAGCCTCTGCCAGAAGATGTACAGGGCGATCAGCCCGAGCCAGAAGACGGGCGCCGACACCCCGAACAGAGCAAATCCCATCGCGGCGCGGTCGACCATCGTTCTGCGCTTCAGCGCGGAGACGACCCCGATCGGGATGCCGATGAGGAGCCACACGACCGCGGCCCCCGTCGCAAGCTGGATGGTGACGACCGCGCGGTCGAAGATCTGGTCGCGGATGGCGGAGCGAGTCGTGTAGGAGAAGCCGAATCCAGGCCATCCATATTCGTCGCCCAGAAAGAGACGCTTAACGAACAGCCCGTACTGCACGTAGACGGGCTCGTCCAAGCCCATCTGGTCTTCGATCTCGGCGATTATCTGGGGCGTGGGGGCCTTGCCCGCGAACGCCAGGGCGGGGTCCGTCGGAGGCATGACGAAGAAGATCGTGAACGTGATCAGCGTTATCAATAAAACGACCAGCAGCACCCACAGGAGCCGCTGGATTATGTAACGGCCCATCGGCTAGATCCTTCTGCAGGGGATCTGGAGAGCCCCCCACGTGGGGGGCTCTCCAGGCCCTTTGGTCCCTCCTATCTCACTGCTGCTTACTCGGGTCGATGGCCACCTTCGACCACGCCGTCTGTCCCATGAACTGGTCGAAGTCCCATGCCGTCACCGCGGGTCCGACCGTCGTGATGATGTTGGGCCACAGATACGGGACCCACGGGACGATCTCCTCCATGAGCTTCATGTCGAGGTCGATCCAGCACTGGTTCGCCTCGTCGCCGTCGAGCTCCTTGCACTGGTCGATGTCGGCGTCGACGTTGGGGACTCCGCCCTCCGGCAGATCGACCCCGAGCTCCGTAGCCTGATCCTCGGTCAGCCCGACCAGTGAGTAGTTCGTGTTCCCGGTCGCCTGGATCAGGCGGCCGTCGAACAGGAACCCGACGAACGACGCGGGGTCGGCGTAGTCCTTGCCCCACGACGGGTTTATCCCCATCGGGGTGTTGTTGGCCACCGTCTGGATGGCCGTGTAGTGGTTGTCGCCGAGCGCTCGGATGTTGACGTCGAGTCCGATCTGGGAGAGCGAGTCCTGCACGACCGGCTCCTGCTCCGTCCACGGCGGCGTGTTGCGGTTGATCACCAGGATGTTCTCGCAGACGGGGTCGTCGCAGACGCCGTCGCCGTCGGAGTCGTACTTCGACTGTGACATCTCTTCCTTGGCCGCCTCCACGTCGTAGGGGTAGGGGTCGTACTCTTCCGCGGTCGGGCTTCCGCCCGTCATGGCCGGCGGCTGGATGTGCGTGGCGATGTCGCCCGAGATCTCGCCGCCCCATGCCCGCCGTAGAGCTTCCTTGTCCATCACCAGGTTGGCCGCCTTGCGGACGTGGATGTCGTCGAACGGCGGCACCGTGAGGTTCATCGTGAAGTACCAGGTCCGGTCCTCTGTGCCGATCTTTAGACGGTCCCGAAGCTCCGGGTCGGTCGAGTACCTGCGCAGCACGTCGGGCGGCGGGTTTCCAGAGGTAAGGGCGCCGTCGATCTCGCCGGCCTCGATCCGGTTATAGATGTCCTTGGTGTTGGTGTTGAGATCGATCCTGAGCTCGTTGAAGTAGTTCGCGCGCACCTCCGGTTCGTCGGTCCCGGGGTCGTAGTTGGGGTTCCTCACGAAGTAGAGGTGGTCGTCCGGATCGAACCCGGAGATCGGCTCCATGGTGTCGCAGCTCGATACGTCGAGCTGGTCCGACCCCTCGATCATGTACGGGCCAGACGAGATGAGGAAGCGCCCGTACTCCCCCGCCTCGGTGAAGCAGCTCGCGACCTCCTCGGGGATGGGGCCGGTCGCCGGAAGAGTCAGGCGGAACAGGAAGTCGTCGGTCGGTTCCGTCAGGTGGAAGACGATCGTCTTCTCGTCCGGCGTCTCGATCCCGGAAATGTCGTCGGGGGCCTTGCCGACCTTCAGCCCCTCGATGGCACCTTCGTAGTAGCCCGGGTACTGCGCCACGACCGATTCTGTCGCGATCCGCTCGAAGGCGTACTCGATGTCGGCGGACGTAATCTCCCTGTTCACCGGCGGCCCGAACTCGATGCCGTCCTTGAGCGTGAAGGTGTAGGTCAGGCCGTCTTCGGAGATTTCCCCGAGATCGGTGGCCAGGTCGGGCACCACCTCCTGACCGGCGGCTCCCTGGGTGTGCCTGTAGGTCACAAGCGTCCTGTGGACCAGGCTCGTAAGCAACGTCCACGTGAGACCGAGGTACTCGCCGGTGGGGTCGAACCCGCTCGTGTACGCGATGCCGTCGGTCTCGGCGCGAAAAACGCCGCCCCTCTGGGCTCCTTCCTCCGCAGGCGTCGGCTCGTCGTCGTCGCCGCCGCACGCGGCTGCCACGAGCGACAGCGCTAGAGCCAGCGAGATCACCGACATGGATCGTCTTCTATGCACGTTCACTCCTTCCCTCGAGTTACCAAACTCGATGGTTTCCTGTAAGTCCCTCTTTCCCAGCCTCCCTCCCTTCCTCCAACGCGCTTCTATCAACGACCGGTCCTTGGGTCCAGAGCGTCTCTCAGCCCGTCGCCGACAAGGTTGAAAGCCAGTGTGGTCAGCACCAGGGCCACACCGGGAAAGATCATGAGCCACGGAGCGATCTCGAAGAGGTCCGACGCGTCGGAGAGCATTCGCCCCCACGACGGCGTCGTCTGCGGCACGCCCACGCCGAGGAACGACAGCGCGGCCTCGAAGATGATGTTGTTGGGGATGATCAGCGTCGCGTAGACGATGATCGGCGCCACCAGGTTCGGCAGGACCTGGCGAACCATGATCGACCCGGTCCCCGCGCCGAGCGAGCGACTCGCCTCGATGAATTCCTTCTCGCGGATCGACAGCGTGTTGCCTCGCACGATCCGCGCGATGTAAGGCCACGAGAACAGCGCGATTATGAAGATGACGAGAGAGAGGCCCGGCTTGATCGCGCCTCCGAGGCAGCCCTCGTTGGTGACGGTGCATGCCGCCGAGATCCCGATCGCGAAGAGGAGAAGCGGCAGCGACAGCACGATGTCGATCAGCCTCGAGATGGCCGTGTCGCGCCAGCCACGGAAGTAGCCGGCTAGCATCCCCAGCGTCACCCCGATGAGCACCGACACGCCTGTGGCCGCGACCGCCACGAGCAGCGAGGTCCGCGCGCCGTAGAGCACCCGCACGAAGAGATCTCGTCCCGACTTGTCGGCACCGAACCAGAACTCCGAGTTCGGACCCTTCGGAAGGCCGAACTCGTCCAGCATCTCGTCCGCGAGGGTGAGGTCGTTGGGCCCATGGCCGATCAGCGTGTTCGCGATGAACGGGGCCGCCAGCGCGATGACGACGAGAAGAACGATCACGCCCGCTCCGACGAGCGCGAGGCGGTCCTGTCGGAACCGGGCCCAGAAGAGCTGCCAGGGCGACTTGCCCTCGACGGCCGCGGCCTCCTCCGGTGGAAACAGCGCCGCGTCCCTGCCGGGCTCGCCGGCCTCGGAAGCAAGTTGACTCAAGTGTCCCCCCGGCCTACTACAAGCGTCGTTGCCGCAGTCTAGTCATCGTGCCCCCGGGCGCGCAACGAGGGCCGCGTCGGGCCGGTTAAAGGGCCATATAGGGCTCGGAGTCCTCATCCCTGGGCTATCCGGTGCAGCCTCTGCCCCCGCTCGAGCGGGTACCAGCACGCCGCCGAGTGGTTGCGCTCGACTTCCCCCAGTGGCGGCATCTCCCCCCGGCAGTTCTCGGGGACCTCGTCCGCTCTTCCCGCCACCTCCCGCGCCTTGGGGCAGCGCGGATGGAAGGGGCACCCCGACGGAGGGTCCACGGGCGACGGCA
>JBOGWZ010000022.1:0-12151 GCA_050694075.1 Actinomycetota bacterium
CACGCGGAAACGTCCCGGAGCGTGAGGTCCGGCGGCACCACGTAGAGGAGGTCGCGCAGCAACTTGGTGATGCGTTCGAAGTAGCGATCGAACTCGATGTAGGCGTCGGCGTCCGCCTTCGAGATGCGCGCGATGTCCTCCGCGCTGCGGGCCGCGTCGCCCCAAAGGGTCAGCGCGGACCCGTCGAGGAACGGCACCCAGTAGTCGGGTTCGAGCACCGAGACCCGGTAGCCGAAGCGGCGCAGCTCGAGCTCGGAGACGATCCGCTCGGGCATGAGGCTCACGACGTAGGAAGCGGAGGACACGCGGTAGCCGGGCCACGGTTCCTCGGTGACGGCGGCCCCACCCAGAACGCCTCGGCGCTCCAGGACCAAGACGCCGAGCCCCGCGCGCGCGAGGTAGGCGGCGCAGGCGAGGCCGTTGTGTCCCCCGCCGACGACGATCACATCGTGTTGCGCGCGCATCCGAAGACCTCCTTCCGCCTCGCGCTCGGTCACTATATTGTTTCGTCGTTCAAGACGACGGCTACGGCGTCCAGGAAGGACCATCGTGGAGTTGGCACTGAGGGCGGAGGACCGGGAGCTGGCCCGTCGCGCCAGGGGCTTCGCCGACCAGCACCTGATCCCCTACGAGCTCGAGTGCGAGTCGGGCGACGGGTTGAGCGACACCCACCTGAAGGAGATCAGGGAGGCCGTCCTTGAATGGCGATTCAACGCGATCAACCATTCGGCCGCCGACGGCGGGCAGGGCCTGGGGCTCTTCCAGCAGGTGCTCGTCGAGGAGCAATGGGGCCGGGCCACCGGGTGCCTGTGGGACGTCCCGTGGCGTCCGTCCATACCGCTGCGCTACGCAAGCGAGGAGCAGAAGGACCGTTATCTACGCCCGGCCTGTCGCGGCGACCGGCGCGACGCCTACGCGATCACCGAGGAGGGAGCGGGATCCGATACGTCGATGGTCGAGACGAGGGCCGATCCCGACGGCGACGCATTCGTCCTCACGGGAGAGAAGTGGCACGTCACCTCCGGAGACGTGGCCGACTTCCTCTTGGTGCACGCCCTCGTAGATGGGGATCGCGACCAGCCCACCGTGTTCATCGTCGACAAGGACCTTCCCGGGGTGCGGGTCGTGCGCACCCCGAAGTATATGCATCGCTTCGTCTTCGAGCATCCGATCTTCGCGTTCGACAACGTGCGCGTCGGGCCCGAGCAGGTGCTCGGCAACGTCGGCGCCGGCCTCGATCTCACGAAGGAGTGGTTCGTCGAGGAGCGGTTGATGATTGCAGCGCGCTGTTGCGGAGCGGCCGCCCGCGCGCTCGAGGAATCCCTCACGTTCGCGCAAGGGAGACGGCAGTTCGGGACCGCGCTGGCCGAGCTTCAGGGAGTCGAGTTCATGCTGGCCGACATGGCCGTGGAGATCGGGGCTGCGAAGTCATTCCTGTACCGCGTCGCGTGGCAGGCACAGCAAGGGAGTCTGTCGCCCAAGCGCTCGCACGCGCTGGTCGCCGCGGTCAAGCTCCACTGCTCGGAGACCGCGGGCCGCGTCGTCGACCGGGCCGTTCAGATCCACGGAGGACGGGGGTACATGCGCGAGTACGCGGTGGAACGCCTCTACAGAGAGCTTCGAGTGGATCGCATCTGGGAGGGCACCTCCGAGATCCAACGCGCCATCGTCGGCAACGAACTGCGCAAGCGGGGGCCCGAGGCGTTCACCGGCTGGCCGGAGTAGAGCTCCTCGCGCGGGGGACCACTAGCGCGTCGACCGCGACGCATCCACCCGGATGAACGATCACGGGGTTGGCGTCGAGCGCGTCCAGTGACTCTCCGAGGTCCGACGCCAGCCGTGAAAGCCGTACGAGCGCGTCGGCGAGCGCCGGCACGTCCCCTGCGGGGTTGGCGCGCGCGCCGTCGAACAGGGGACGCAGCGCGAGCCCGTCGATCATCCGGCGCGCACGCGGGGGGTTGAGGGGCGGGAGGGCGAGCCGGCGGTCTCCGAGGACCTCCACCAGGATGCCCCCGGCCGCCACCATCACGAGCGGACCGAACTGTGCGTCTCGGACGATCCCCAGCGCCGCTTCGACACCGGCCGGCGCCATGGACTGGACGAGGACGTGAGGGCCCAGCCGCCCCGCCAGCTCCCGGTAGGCCCTCAGGAAACTCTCCTCGTCGTCGATCCCCAGCACCACCCCCTCGCTCTCGGTCTTGTGGGCAAATCCGGACGCGGTCTTGAGCGCGACGGGCCAGCCGATCCTCTCCGCCGCCTCGAGCGCGGCATCGAGGCTCGCGGCCTCCTCGGAGGCGACGGTGGGTACCCCGTAATCCGAGAGCATGCGCAGGGCATCGAGATCGGACCAGTCGGAGGGCTCCGCCAGCCTCTCGGCCCATCTCGCGCGGATCTCATCGGCGACCGGGGGTGGGCCCGGCACGCTCCGTGACGCGATGAAGTCCCGACGATCGAAGAGGTGTCCGAAGGCCCGCAGTCCGCTCGCGGCATCCTCGAGGACCGGGATGCCGGCGGCGCGCAGGCGCGCGGCGGCGAGAGGATCGATCGCGCTGGCGAGGTTCGACACCAGCGCGAACGGCAGCTCGCTTTCCCGGAAGGCCTGCCGAACAACGTTTGCATAACCCCATTCGAGGTCCTCGCCCGCGAGGTCAACGGCGAACGCGAAGGCGGCGGTGTCGGAATCGGACGTGAGGGTCCGCGTGCACTCGAGGAAGATGCGATCGAACTCGTTGCCCGTGCCCCATGCGTCGAGTGGATTGACCGCAGGAAGCCCGGGCTCGAGCACGCTCTCCAGCCGGGCTCTCGTCGCCTCCGATATGCGCGCGAACCGCACGCCGGCCCCCGCCGCGAGATCGACGAGGTGAGCTCGCTCGCCGCCGGAGTCGTGGATCGCGGCCAGACCCCCGGGGCCCGCCCTCCGCCCCGACACGACGAGCTCGAGCGTGTCGGCCATCTCGTTAAGCGTCTCCACGCGCATCACGCCGAAGCCCTCGAAGAGCGCCTCGAAGGCGCCGTCCTCTCCCGCCAAAGCCCCCGAATGCGCGGTCACGAGCGTGCGCGCCGCGGCCGCCCGGCCGACCTTGAGCGCGACGACGGGGACGTCTCGCTCGGCCGCGGTGCGAAGGGCCGCGACGAAGCCCTGCGGATCGCGCACCGCTTCGAGGAAGAGCGCGACCACCTTCGTCGTCGGCTTCTCGAGCGCGTAGGCCATGTAGTCGGCCACCGTCACGTTGAGCTCTTGACCGGCCGACACCGCGAGGTTGAAACGCAGCCCTCTCTGGTTGTGAAGCAGCGCGCTGAAGGCGGAGCCCGAGTGAGTGATCCATGCGATCGGTCCCGGCACGAGATCCTCGGGCTCCTCGAAGGCGAGGGCGCGCAGCCTGTGGTCGAAGTTCGCGAACCCCATGCAGTTGGAGCCGCACACCGCGATCCCCGCGTCGTTGGCGATGGCCCTCAGGCGCTCGATCAGAGAGGGATCGCTCGGTTGCTCCTCGAGCCCGCTGGCGAAGATCACCACCCCGGCCACCCCGGCCCCCGCCGCGGCGCGCATCTGCTCCTCGAGAACGGCGTTGGGGACCCCGAGGAGCGCGAGGTCCACGTCGAACGGCACGTCCGCCAGCGTCGGGAAGCACGTGTGACCGCGCACGACCTCGTATTTGGGGTTGACGGGGGCGATCGGCCCCTCGAAGCCGCCCGCGATCAGCTGCTTCATCATCTGGTCTCCGGACGAGCCGGGGTTGGCGCTCGCGCCGACGACCGCGACCGAACGCGCCTCCAACATCCGGGTGAGGGTGCCGCTCACCACCACGCGCGAGAGCCGCGCAGGCGGCCGCGCTTGCGGTCCTTGAGGATCTCGCGCACGCAGTTGAACGCGGGGATCGCGCACACGCCGCCGCCGCCGTGAGTCGCGGACGAGGCCTGGTAGAGGCCTCGGATCGGAGAGCGATAGTCCGCGTATCCTGGGGCCGGTCGCATGTGGAAAAGCTGGTCGGGCGAGAGCTCTCCGTGGAAGATGTTGCCGCCGATCAGCCCCAACTCCCGTTCCATGTCGTGAGGACCGATCACCTGCCGGTGGACGATGGACGACTTGAAGTTGGGGGCGAGCTCGTCGTAGCCGTCGATGACCCTGTCGGCGTAGGCCTCCAACTCGTCGCGGTGTGGATCCGACGCCCACTCGTGTGGAACCCACTGGGTGAACAGCGACATGACGTGGTACCCCTCGGGGCACAGGGTCCTATCGAAGACCGTGGGTATCACACCGTCGGAGTAAGGCCGCTGAGCCGCCTTCCCCAAGCGCGCATCCTGGAACGCACTCTCGATGTATTCGACGGAATGCGCGAGCTCGATCGCACCGCCGTGGTGGAGAGCGGCTTGGGTTCCGCGGTCCGCGGTGAAGTCGGGCAGCTCGCCGAGCACGAGGTTGATCTTCACGACGCCGCTGCGGGAGTTCCACCCCTCGATGTCATCGACGAAGTCCTCGGGAAGCTCGTCGCGGTCGAGGTGCTCCAGGAACGTGATCTTCGGGTGAATCGCCGTGACGACGGTCCCCACGCCTATCTCCTCGCCGTTTTCGAGCGAAACCCCCGTGGCGCGACCCGAGCGCGTGAGGATCCTGGCGACCGGCGCGTTCGTCCTTATCTGAGCGCCCGCCGCCTCGGCGGAACGACGGATCGCATCGGCCACCGCACCCATACCTCCCTGGGGGAAGCCCCAACTCCCCATGCCGATCCCCGCATCTCCGATCTCGTGGTGTGCCATCACGTAAGCGGTTCCGGGCGAGGCCGGGCCCGCCCACGTCCCGATGATCCCGTCGATCGCCATCGCCGCCTTCACTTGCTCGGACTCGAACCAGTCGTCGAGGAGGTCCGAGATGCTCATGGTCATGAGTCGCGTGATTTCGGCGACGCGTCTCACGTCGAGGCCGCGCATCCGCCATGCGAGACGAAGCTGGTCGGCAAGGTCACCGGGCGACTTCGATCCGATCCGCGGCGGTTTCGTGAGAAGCAGCGGCGCGAGTACCTCTGCGATACCGGCCATCCACTCTCGCCAGCGCGGGTACGCGTCCGCGTCCCTCCTCGAGAAGCGCGAGATCGATTCGCGGTCCAGGCTTGGATCCTCGCTCGCCATGACGAGTGACGAGCCGTCGGGGAACGCCAAGTAGTACGGGCCCATCGGGTGGACCTCGTAGCCGTGTCTGCGTAACTGGAGGTCCGAAACGATCCGCTCCGGCATGAGGCTCATCACGTACGAGTACGTGGTGACCTTGAACTCGGGAGCCTCCTCCCACGGCGCATCGGTGGCGGCGGCGCCGCCGGTCACACCCCTCGCCTCGAGCACCACCACGCGTGCCCCCGCTCGCCCCAGGTAGGAGGCCGCGGCGAGGCCGTTGTGGCCTCCGCCCACCACGGCGACGTCGAAGTCGTTTCGTCCCACGGATTCGCCCCGCATGGCTGAATGATGGTTCAACCACTAAGTCTAGCGACCCGGCTCCCGGAGCGTCCAGATTGCGCCCCGGAGCGCCCCTGAGTAGCGCCGAGCCCGGTGCTATCCTGATCCCAATCTTGAACCGCGGTTGAAGGATCTGGGGGAGACCGGGTGGCGAGACCCAAGCTCACCGAACGCAGGCGCCTGGAGACCCTTCAGGCCGCGGTCGAGGTCATAGCCGACCGCGGTCTGTGCGACACCCGCATCGCCGATGTCGCCGCGAAAGCCGGCTCGAGCCCGGCCCTGATCCTCTACTACTTCGGTACGAAGGACCGCCTGCTCACCGAGGCGCTCGCCTTCGCCGAGGACCGCTTCTATCTGGACACCTTCCACGAGCTCGCCGGGATGCGGCATCCGACAGACCGACTGGTCCGGCTGATAGAGCTGTCGTGCCCCGTCGCGGGCCCCAAGCCGGAACCCGAGTGGACGCTGTGGATCGAGTTGTGGTCGCGCGCGCTCCGAGACCCGGAAGCCGCACGCAAGCGCGAGGCGCTCGACCGAAGGTGGCGACAGACGATCGCCGAGACCGTGCGCGCCGGACAGCGCGGCGGAGAGTTCGCCGACGTCGATCCCGACGACCTCGCCTACAGGCTGGCGGCAATGATGGACGGGCTCGCGATCCAGGTGCTGCTGCGCGACTCAGACATGACGCGCGACCGGATGCGAGAGATGTGCATCGGGATGGTCGAACGCGAGCTCGAGACGAACCTCATAGGAGCGTGAAGGAAAGGTCCAACCGAGGTCTCGAAGGTGAGGTGGTGGTGATGGCGTTCCATCCGCGTGAGAGGTTCCCCTGGAACCGGAGCTTGAACCGACGAGAGATGTTGCGACTGGGCGCCGGCACCGCGCTCGCCTCAACGGTGCTCGCCGCGTGCGGTGGCGGCGACGACACCACGGGCGGAGGGGGCGGCGGGATCGTGATCGGCACGCCAGACAACCCGGTGAAACAGCCGATCTCCGACGACAACCCACCGATCGAATCGAACCTCGAGCCCGAGCCGGGCCCCCTGCAGATCTACAACTGGGACGCGTACCTCTGGGTGCGCGTGCTCAACGACTTCGCCGAGGAGTTCAACGTCGACTACGAGCTCACGACCTTCTTCAACCTGGAGGAGGGCATCCGGAAGCTGCGCACCGGCGAGGTCAAGTTCGACATCTTCTTCCCCACCGCGGAGAACATCCCGAAGCTCGTCGCCGGCAAGTTGCTGCAGCCCCTGAACCGCGACTACCTTCCGAACCTTCCGAAGACCATCTGGCCGCGGCTCGTCGACCCTTACTACGACGTCGGCTCGCGTTACACCGTTCCCTACGTCATCTACGAGACGGGCATCGGCTGGCGCGACGACATCATGAAGGTCGACATCGAGTCGATGGACAACCCCTGGGAGGTCTTCTGGCTCCCCGAGAACAAGGACATCACCGGCCTCTACGACGACTACCGGGAGACCATCGGCGTCGGGTTCTACAAGAACGGCGACATGGCCATCAACTCGGGGGACCCCGCCAAGGTCGAGGCGGCGCAGAACAGCCTCATCGAGCTCGTGGACCTCGTGAACGTGCGCTACACGATCGACGGCGCCTACTCCGGCCTGCCGGAGGGGAAGTTCGGGCTTCACCACGCGTGGTCGGGTGACATGGTCGGTGCGCCGTTCTACGCGCCGAAGGACCAGGACCCCACGCAGCTCCGTTACCTGTGGCCCCCGCACGGGGGGTTCAACGGGGGCTACGTGTCCAACGACTCGATGGGGATACCGACGAACGCCGCGAATCCCGTGCTCGCGCACATGTTCCTCAACTACATGCTGGACGACAAGGTGTCCAAGAAGAACTTCGGCTGGCTCGGGTACCAGCCCCCGCTCAACAGCCTCGACCCGGACACGCTGGTCAAAGACGGCTGGGTGCCCGAGTACCTGTCGTCGGCCGTGGTCAAGGAGGAGGACTTCGGCCTGGGCCAGGCACCTATACAGCTGACGCCGGAAGCCGACAGGGCGTGGCTGGAGGCGTGGTCGCGGGTGAAGGCCGGCGGCTAAGGAGCCATGACCGAACGCGACAGGCACGTCGGCGAGCGCCGGTGGTTGTGGCCGGCGCTCGCCACGCCCGGCGTGCTGTGGCTCCTGCTTCTATTCGTCGTTCCCTTCTACGCGATCCTCGCGATCGCCATGGGCCGGCTCGACCCCTTGTTCAACACCGCCGAGCCGGTGTGGAACCCGATCCAGTGGAACCCCGAGGTCTTCGGCGACGTCGCGACCGCACTGTTCAGCGGCCAGACCGGCCGGATATTCCTGAGGACCATCGGCTACGTCGCCACCGCGTCTGGGCTGTGCATGTTGATCGGCTACCCGGTCGCCTACTACGTGTCGAGGCACTCCGGGCGCCGTAAGGTCCTGCTGCTCGTGCTGATCCTGGCCCCGTTCTGGATCAACTACCTCATGCGGATGCTGTCGTGGGTGAACCTGTTGAGCCCCAACGGCCAGGTCAACGACCTGCTGATGTCCATCGGATTCCTCGACGAGCCCCGTCAGTGGCTCGTCGGCAAGCACGAAACGGTGATCCTCGGTCTCGTATACGGCTACATACCGTTCTTCATCCTGCCCCTGTTCGCGGCGCTCGACCGCATCGACAAAAGCGTGTTGGAGGCGGCGCGCGATCTCGGCGCGAGTCCCTTCAGGACCTTCCTGCATGTCACGCTTCCGCTGTCGAGGCAGGGGATCCTTGCCGGCCTCGTGATCATCATGCTGCCTATGTTCGGCGATTACTACACACCAGACCTGATGTCGGGATCTCCCAAGACGGGCATGATCGGCAACGAGATCTACCTCTTCATCACCACCGGTGCCGGAGAAACGCGGGGGGCCGCGCTCACTCTCGTCCTCATGTTGTTCGTTGCGGTGCTGATGCTCTACTACCTGTTCAACATCGCACGGGCGTCGAGAGAGGCGCGAGCGTGAGCGCCGACGTCGCGGTCGAACGCCGGCCCACCGCCCAGCCTGGCAGCCTCGTGGGCCGCTTCCGGTCGTGGTGGTCGAACCCGTGGGGCAGGCCGCGCTTCTTGAGGCTGTTCACGTGGCTTTACATCCTGTGGTCGCTGGTGCCGGTTCTCATCGCCGTGCAGTTCGGGTTCAACGCCGGGCGCTCACGCAGCGCGTGGCAAGGCTTCTCGCTTCAGTGGTGGATCCACGACCCCGACCTCTCGTTGCTCCACGACCCAACGCTGCGCGAGGCGGCCGAGCAGACCCTGAAGCTCGGAGTCGCCACGATGTTGATCGCGACACCGATCGGCGTCGCTCTCGCGATCGGGCTCGCGCGCTGGAGGGGCGGAGGATCGAGACCGGCGAACTTCCTAATGCTGTTCCCGCTCGTGACGCCGGAGATCGTGATGGGCGTCGCGCTTTTCCTCGTATTCGTCTACCTATTCCAGTTCGTAGGCCTCGGGACGCAGGCCCAGGTCCTCGGCCACGTGACGTTCACGATCTCGTACGTCGTCATCATCGTGAGAGGGCGATTGTTCGCGATCGGCCGAGAGTACGAAGAGGCGGCCATGGATCTCGGCGCGTCTCCCCTGCAGGCGCTGCGCATGGTTCTGCTGCCCATGCTGGCGCCGGCGATCTTCGCGAGCCTCGCGATCGCGTTCGCGATCTCGCTGGACGACTTCGTGATCAGCCAGTTCCTCGTCGGGGGTCAGGACTCGATCACGGTCCCCGTCCGGATCTACAGCGCGGCCCGTCTCGCCCCCACGCCCGCGCTCAACGCGCTCGCGAGCCTGCTGCTGTTCTCCTCGCTGATCGCGGTCACGATCGCGGGATTCTTCCTCAGGCGCGGGCGGCGGCGCGAGAACCGCAAGGGCTCGGCGGTCGAAGACCTGGCGCGCTTCGATTTCCGCTAGTGGCTCGCCACTAAAACACGGGGGGAGGGCCGATGCCCTCGGGCGCGGGTTCCTCCCGCCTCACCGGCCCCGGTATCGCCCCGCCCTCGACCGTAAGCACGCGCAGGGAGGCCGGCGGAAGAGTCACGGACACGGGCGTGCCCTGCGTCAGGCGGGCGTGCTCGCCGTCGTTCGTCACCATCGCCTGGATCGTGGGGCCCGGTCCGAGGTGCACCAATAGCTGGATCAGGGCGCCGACATACACGACGCGTTCGACCATGCCCGGGAGACAATTCTCCCCAGAGGGCTTCTCGTAGGGATCGACGACCACGCGCTCGGGCCGGATCACAATCCTGACGTCGCCTCGTGCGTCGAGGTGCCCCTGCGAAGCGTAGAGATCGAAGTCCCCCAGACGGACCCGGCAACGCCCATCGGGCGTCCGGCCCTCGCCGCGCGCGTCCATCATGTTCGACGCACCGATGAAGTCCGCGACGTACGCGGTGGCGGGCTGCTCGTAGACCTCCTCGGGGCTACCCACCTGCTCGACGAGACCCTGCGACATCACCGCCATGCGATCGGACATCGTCAACGCCTCCTCTTGGTCGTGAGTGACGTAGACGAACGTGATGCCCACCTCTTCCTGGATCGCCTTGAGCTCGATCTGAAGCGCCTTGCGCAACTTGGCGTCGAGCGCACCAAGCGGTTCGTCGAGGAGCAGCACCGACGGGTTGAGGATCAACGCCCGCGCGAGCGCGACCCGCTGTTGCTCCCCGCCCGACAGCTGGTTGGGCTTTCGCTCCTCGTACCCCTTCAATCGCACGAGGTGCAACGCGTCTTTGATCCGGCGCGCCGCCTCGTCCTTCGAGACTTGGTGGAAGCGCAGCCCGAAACCGACGTTGTCCGCCACCTTGAGGTGCGGGAACAGCGCATAAGACTGGAACACCGTGTTGACGCCGCGCTTGTGGGGCGGGGTCTGGACCATATCGACGCCGTCGAGCACGATGCTTCCCGACGTAGGTTGTTCGAAACCCGCGATCAGCCGCAGGGTGGTGGTCTTCCCACATCCGGAGGGACCCAGCAGCGAGAAGAACTCGCCGGCGTGGATGTCGAGCGTTATCCCTCGGACCGCCTCGACCTCGGCGAACCTCTTGGTCAGATCGACCAGCTGGACCCGTCCACCCGCCATGGCTACGATCGTAGTGCTGCTGCGAACGCCTCGAAGTTCTCCATGAATCTGTCGGCGTCCTCGTGCGAGTGCTGCACGGACAGCGTCCACTGTTCGGCCTTGCCCCAGGGGGGCAGAAACACCCCGCCGTTGTGCTGGAACAACCAGTGCAGATGGCTGAAGCGCTCGTCGACCGCGAGGTAGTCCCGATAGTTGCGGACCCTGGTGGGTGAGAACGTGATGGCCCCCTTGGCCCCGAAGCCCAAGGCGTAGGCGGGTAGGGAGAAGCGCCCGATCGCGTCCTCGGCCCCCTCGACCATGCGATCTCTGAGCTTGCCCAGGTGCTCGTAGGCATCGGGGGTCAGAATCTCCGTCAGCGCGACTCGGGCCGCAGCCATAGTGAGCGGGTTGCCGTTGAAGGTGCCGACCTGCTCGTAGATCCCCTCGACTATGGCCCCCATGACCTCCGCGGTCCCGCCGATGGCCCCGCAGGGGACGCCGCCGCCCATCGCCTTGGCGAGGCAGATCAGGTCCGGCTGCACCCCGAAGAGCTCGGTCGCGCCCCCGTAGGAGACACTCACACCGGTCTTGACCTCGTCGAACGCGAGCAGCACGCCGTGCCGGCGTGTGAGCTCTCTGACTCCTTGGAGGTAGCCGTCGTCCGGAGGGATGATGCCGGCGTTCATCATGATCGGCTCCATGATCACGCCGGCGATCTCTCCGTCGTGCTCCGAGAGGATCCGCTGCATCGCATCGAGGTCGTTGTACGGCGCGATCACCGTGAGGTTGGTGAGCGCCCTCGGGATACCGATCCCGTACGGAGGGTTGTAGGGGCGGTCGGGGGGGCCGAGCTCCTCGAGATCGTTGGCGATCGAGACCATGACCGAGTCGTGGTGGCCGTGATAGCCGCCCTCGATCTTGACTATGAGGTCGCGCCCGGTGACGGCGCGCATCAGATGGATCGCGTCCATGGTCGCCTCGGTGCCCGAGTTGTTGAAGCGCCACAGAGGAAGACCGAAGCGCCGGACGAGCTCCTCCGCAACCGCGATCGCGTCCTCGGTGGGCTGCGCGAAGTGCGTTCCGAGTCCCACCCGCTCCCTCAGCGCCTCCACCAGGCGAGGGTGACCGTGGCCGACGACCCCGACCCCGTAGCCGCCGTGGAGGTCCACGTACTCATCGCCGTCGACGTCGTAGATGCGGGCGCCCGCTCCGTGGCTCATCCAGATCGTCTGCGGCCACGCGATCTGCCACGACGAGGTGACCCCACCGGCCAGCGACCCCTTCGCCCTCTCCAGCAGCGCAGCCGAGCGCGGCTGGCGCTCCACGAAGCGTCGCTCTCCCTCCGCGATGAGGGCGTCGAGCCTGATGAGCTCCCGATCGGTCCACGTCTCGGCCAGTGCCACGGCCCCCTCCTTTACCCCCTCTTCTTTTGAACGGTGATTCAATATATCGGCTCGTGCGGCCGCCGTCATGAATGTTCGATCCCTGGGGCGGCAGGTCGGATGGCGAGGAAGGGACGATGGTGACTGAACGATCACGCAGCCGAGCCGGCATGGGCGTGCTGGTCTCCGGGTACGCGAGCTACGGGGCCTTCTGGGGCGCCTTCGTCGTGGTCTTCGCCGACTTCCTGGCCGCCCACG